>JBDTQC010000018.1:0-17753 GCA_039932405.1 Ideonella sp. | reverse complement strand
ACCCCAATCTGCAGTACCACGTGCAGCCGCTGTCGCTGGATGCATTCGGCCAGCCGCTGCACGGTTTTGACGCCTTCACCGCCAGCGTCTGCAACCTCAATCCGACCAGCCGCGGCACGGTGCGCCTGCGCTCGCCGAACCTGAATGACGCGCCGAGCATTGCGCCGCACTACCTGCGCAGCGAAGCCGATCGGCTGATTGCCGCGCAATCTCTGCGCGTCACCCGCCACATCGTCGCGCAGCCGGCGCTGCAGCGCTACCGGCCGCGTGAAGTGAAACCGGGCGTCGAATTCGAAAGCGACGACGATCTTGCCAAACTCGCCGGCGACATCGGCACCACCATCTTCCACCCGGTCGGCACCACCAAGATGGGGCCGAGCCAGGATCCGATGGCCGTGGTCGACGCCCGGCTGAACGTACACGGGCTGCGCGGGCTGCGCATCGCCGACGCCGGCATCATGCCGACCATCACCAGCGGCAACACCAACTCGCCCACACTGATGATCGCCGAGCGGGCCGCGCAGTGGATCGCCGAGGACGCTGCGATCAGCTGATCCCTGACTGAAAGGCGCAGCTCGGTCACAAGACCGTGCTCAAGGCCGACGCGGTGGCAGCGCGTGGCGGGCCAGTTTCGGTTGCGGTCCGAAACTCGCGCCTGCCGGCGCGCCAGCATCGATCAGTCGCAGGCATTCGTTCAATGCAACCTGGAGTTGCAGGTCGCGACCGGCCGCAGCGTCCTGTGGGGCGTTGTCGACGACGATGTCGGGATCGGTGCCGTAGTTTTCGACCCCCCAGCCGACATCGCGAAACCAGAACGCATACTCGGGCTGCGTCGTCTCGGTGCCGTCGACCAAGGCATGGTTCGGATTGATGCCGATCACACCGCCCCAGGTGCGTGTGCCGATCAGCGGGCCCAGGCCCATCAGCTTGAAGCCGTGCGAGAAGATGTCGCCGTCCGAACCGGAATGTTCGTTGGCCAACGCGACCACCGGCCCGGCCACCGCTTCTTCCGGATACGGCTGCACCAACCCCCAGCGCGACTTGCAGTAGCCGATGCGGCGCCGCGCCACCTTCTCTAGCAGCAGCGACGACACGTGGCCACCGCGGTTGTAGCGCAGGTCGACGATCAATCCCTCGCGGTCACATTCGGTCAGGAAATAGCGGTGGAACTCGGCGAAGCCGGCCGACATCATGTCGGGCAGGTGCAGATAGCCGACTCGGCCCGAGGATTCGTCGTGAACCCAGCGCCGCCGCCCTTCGACCCATTCGCGGTACAGCGCCGGCACGTCGTCCTTCAAGGCCTGGGCCACCACTTCGCGTCGCCAGACGGTGCCGTCCGGCCCGCTGCCGGCCAGCGTCAGCGCCACCTTGCTGCCCGCCTGATGGACCAGCAGCGCTTGCGGCGGGATCTCGCGCGATACCGGCTGGCCGTTGATCGCCAGAATGCGTTGCCCGATCTTCGCTTCGA
This sequence comes from Ideonella sp., assembly GCA_039932405.1. Taxonomy (GTDB): domain Bacteria; phylum Pseudomonadota; class Gammaproteobacteria; order Burkholderiales; family Burkholderiaceae_C; genus Ideonella_A. The sequence continues at coordinate 16,285 of JBDTQC010000018.1, read as the reverse complement.
CGCCGACCGCGTGGAGCGGCGAATCTGCGGCGCTATCCCAGGTGTCGCCGCGAACGATGGCGGTGATCTCGTAGCCGGCCGGCAGGGCTGGCTTGCCATCGGCGCGCTTGACGGCGCCGCTGTCGGCCCAGCGCCATTGCGCAGCGAGGTGTCCGAGACCGACGGCCGGCGGCTTGCGGTGATCGCCGCCCATTTCGTAGGCATGAGAGGTTCCAAGCTCGCCTTGCATCTCCCAGATCAGATCGGACAGCTCCGAGCGGGTCGCGACCTGCTTGAGCAGCGGCGAATATTGACTCCAGATCTCGTCCCAATCGACTCCCGACAGATCTGCGGTCCAGAAGTTGTCGCGCTGCAGCCGCCACACCTCGCGCAACATCTGTGCCCACTCGGCGGGCGGTTGCAGCGAGGCCCGGATGCGGTCCAGGTCAATCCAGCCGCTCTTGCGCGACGGCTTGCCGTGCGCCTCCGAATCATCCGCCGGCTTGCGGTCGACGGCGATCACACGCAATTTCTTGCGGTGCCGGATCAGCAGCGTGCGGTGATCTGCCGACACGCGCAGCGCATCAGCCTTGTCGACCATGGTTTCGGTCTGGCCGGTCGCAAAATCGAACCGCTCGAGACGGCCGGTCGATTCGGCGTGGCCGCCGCGACCATGCGCGCCGACGATCGGCAGGACGGTCCATACAACCTTGCCGCCGGCCACGCCAGCGATCTGCGCGTAGCGGTCTTCCGGCACCGGAAAGGCGGCAACCCGGTCGGCGATGCCGGCCAGATCGACGACCAGCGGAGCAACCGTTTCGCCCGGTGGCAGGTGCACCGGTTTGGCGTGGCCTGGATCGCTCGCGTGCTCGTCAATTGTTTCGCGCATGCCCTTTGGCAATGGGTCGAACGGTGGACGGCCGCCCGCCTGCAGCGCAATCAGATAGGGCCGCACGGCGCGCGGAAAACTGAGCTCGAACTGCACGCTGTCGTAGACCGGATCGAAGCTACGCACCGACAGGAAATAGACGTAGCGGCCCGAGGGGTCGAAAGCCGGCGCGCTGTCGCGGTATTCGGGGCGGGTCAGCAGCGTCTGGCGGCCGTCTTCCAGGCGATGCAGCTTGATCGCGCGGTGCCGCAGGCTGGTGGCAATCGAATAGGCCAGCCAGCGACCATCGGGCGACCATGCCAGATCCTCGCAGCGTCCGGCGTCGCTGTGGTCGATGCGGCTGAACACCGCGCCATCTCGATGGCTGTCGGGGTGCTGATCGAGGTCGACCAGCCACAACTCGTTGCGGTGATTGGCGAACGCGATGCGTCGGCCATGCGGGGCCGCCCGCAGATCGGTGATGCGCCCGATGTCGCCGGGCAGCGGATGGGTTTCGCCGTCGACGTGGATTTCGAGCTGTTCTTCGCCGCTGGCGTCGCTGACGACGATCAGCGTGCGGCCATCGGCCAGCCACTGGCCGCGGCTCAGGCGGGCGCCATCGGCCGGCCCGTGCTGGTGCACCGCGCCTTCCCACAGCGGCATGGTGAACAGCTTGCCGCGAATGTCGAGCGCCAGGCTGTGACCCTGCGGATGAAGCTCGACGCCAAGCAGGTTGTCAGGCGCCGCAACAAAGCGGCGCCCGACCTGGCTGCGATGGCCTGGCAGCTCGATCTCGAGGCGCCGCGTGCTGTCGGCGCCCGGGTCGTATAGCCACAAGTCGCCGGCGTGCTGGTAGACGATGCGCTGGCCATCGGTCTGCGCATGACGGGCATAGAACGTCGCGTGATCGGTGTGGCGCTGCACGTCCTCACCGTCAGGGCGGCATGAATACAGGTTACCGACACCTTGCGCATCGGACAGGTAGAAGATCCGTTCGCCCAGCCACATCGGGCTGCTGATGTTGCCGGCCAGCCCGAGCCGGCGGAACTGACCGTTGGCCAGCTCGTCGACCCACAGATGGCCGGCGGTGCCGCCGCGATAGCGCTTCCAGCGCGCCGGGTCGGCGGTGTTTCGGCCGATCACCCGGCGATGGCCGGGATGGTGGCGGTCGAAGGCGAGGTGGTTGACCTGGCCGATCTCGAGCAGTTGTGGCAGTCCGCCCGCCGGGTCGATCGTGTAGGCGCGGTAGTTGCGGAAAAACGGCTGGCCATGGGTCGTCACGAAGACGATGTGGCCCTTCGGCGACCAGCCGCGCACCATCACGTCCGGGCCCAGCCAGGTCAGCCGCTTCGACTGGCCGCCGTCGAGCGCCAGCAGATGCACCTCGGGATGGTGCTCGTCGCGGCTGACGTAGGCAATCGAGCGTCCGTCATCTGAAAAACACGGCGTCGACGGTTCGGACAGGCCGGCCGTCAGACGCATCGCCGGGCCGCCCTCGATGCTGCCCAGCCACAAGTCGTCGTCGCTGACGAAAGCCAGTTTGTCGCCATGCAGTGCGGGGTGGCGAAGATAGGCGGGGTTGGACATGGACGCTTCCTTTGCAGCGGCTGGGAACCCGGCGCGTCGGTGCGCCATGCTGCCTGGCGGGTCGCGTCGTCGCGCCGAGGATACTGTCAAGCAGCCGAGGCGTCGATCACATCTGCTTGAAGCGGTGGCTGAAGCTGTCCGAGACCTGCAGGGTTTCGCTGCGCTCCTTCAGCCGCAGCATCAGATGGCCGCGAAAGTCGCGGCTGACGCCGGCCACCGCCATCGCGTTGACCACGGTGCTGCGGTGGATCTGCCAGAACTGCTGGCTGTCGAGTTCCTCGACCAGCTCCTTCAGCGATTTGCGGATCAGCGCGTCGCCGTCGCGGGTGACGACGCGCGTATATTTGTTGTCGGCCTGGAAATAGGTGACCTCGTCGACCGTGATCAGTTTCATCGTCTGTCCGACCGACGCATTGATCCAGCGCAGCGGGCTGCGCGGCGTCGACCCATTGCCGGCAAGCGCGCCGAACAGCCCGTCCAGACGGGCTGGCGGCGCACTCGCCGCGATGCGCTCGCGCAGCCGGCCGATGGCGGTGAACAGACGCGCTGCGGACACCGGTTTCAGCACGTAGTCGACCGCGCCTTCGTCGAACGCCGCCACCGCGTGCTGGTCGTAGGCGGTGACAAACACCACATGACTGCGGCCACTGGCCTGGCGCGCCACCTCCAGGCCGGTCGCGCCGGGCATCTGGATATCGAGAAAGACCACGTCGGGCCGCAGTTCATCGATCAGGCGCAGCGCCTGCACGCCGTTTTCGGCCTCGCCGACGACCTGCAGCTCCGGCCACAGTTGGGCGAGCTGCTCGACCAACTGCTGGCGCAGCGTCGCCTCGTCTTCGGCAACCATCGCAGTCGGATACCTCATCGAGGCAACTCCAGCGTGAAGCGTGTGATGCGCAGCGCGTCGAGGTTCGGCCGATCAACTGGCGCGTCACTTGCCGTCGGGCCTGGCAGATCCTCGCAGCGCAGGCTGGCGCGGCCCGCGTAAAGCACCTGCAGACGCTCGCGCAGGCGCTGCAATTCGTCGTCATCCTGACACAGCGCGGGGGCGGCGATCGTCAACACCAGGGAAAGCCGCCCGGCCTCGAGCGTGGCTTCCACCTCGATCCGGCTGGGCAGCGTCGCCTCGTTGCGCAGCGCGCGCTCGACCAGCGGCAGCAGCAGCATCGGATGAAAGGTCGTGCCCGACAGTTCGGTCGGCACGCGGGCCGCGAAGCCTGGCAGGCCGCCGTGCATGCCCTGCACCAGATCGAGGTAGGACGCCAGCAGCTCGACCTCCGCGCCGATCGTCGAACCGGCTTCGCGCAGCTTGGGCAACGCAACGCGCAGGTAGGTGATCAGGCGCTCCATCTGGGCAACCGCGGCGGACCGGTCAGCCGGCTCGGTGCTGGCCGGAACGGCGCCGTAGAGCCGCTCGATGTCGACCAGCACGTCGAACAGCAAGCGCGGCTCGACCCGCGCCTGCATGGCGGCCAGCCGCGACTCGAGCGTTGTCCGTGCGAGTCGGGCGTGCTCGTCGAGCGCGTTCGAAATCGCCACTTCGCTGCGCCGATGCCGGCCCGCCATCTCGAGCACCGCGATGGCCAGACTGGAAGGAATCAGGGTCGCCAGGCTATCGGCCAGAAAGATGGGCAGCCAGCCAGGTGGCGCCTTGCCCTTGCTCTGGTAGGCGATCTCCATGGCGCTCGGCAGCTCGAACAGACGCAGCAGCCATGGCACGAGCAGTGCACTCAGGATAGTCGCGAGCACGACGGCGGTGGCCAGCCGACGCACGCGCAGCGGTGAGTCGCTGGCACTGCGATCGGCAGGCAGCCAGACCATCATCAGCAGCAGCGAACATAGCAGCGGGCCGATGGTTTCGCTGAACATCATCCGGCCATTGCTCGGACCGACCGACGGATCGGAAAGCGCAATCAGATTCATGCCGCCGAGCACGCCGCCGATCAGTACGAACCAGCCCGATTCGCCCCACCCCAGCGAGCGCCAGGCGTGCCAGACATGGTGGCCGAGTCGCAGCGCCGGCCCAGGCTTTGCCGGTGCTGTCGACGGCATCGACGGCAACACGGCACTCATGGACGGGCTCCGGAAGCGCCGGCGGCTTGCAGCATGGGCGCCGGCAGCTCCAGCCGGGCGACCACGCCGGCGCTGGTACCGGACCTCAATTCGAGCGTCGCCAAATCGCCGAACAACGCAGCCAGTCGGCTGCGCGTATTCGACAGGCCGACCCCGCTGCCCGATGACGCCGTGAAACCTTGTCCATCGTCGGCCACCTCGATCGCCAGGCGGCCGTCAGCGCTGGATTGGGCCGAGATGTCGATCCGTCCGCCGCGCGTCAGCGGTGCCAGCCCGTGCTTGACGGCGTTTTCCACCAGCGTGGGCAGCACCATCGGCGGCACCGGCAGATCCAGCAAGCCCGGATCGGCCCGGATGTCGAAGGCCAGGCGATCACCCATTCGCAACTGCAGGATGGTCAGGAACGAGCGCGCCAGTTCGAGCTCCCGGCGCAGCGTCGAACCGCTGCTGCGCATGCTCGGCAGGGCGGCGCGCAGGTAGTCGATCAGGCTGCGCAACATCTCGCGGCCGCGCCCTGGCTCGGTTTCATGCAGGCGCTGGACATGGGCCAGCGTGTTGAACAGAAAATGCGGCTCGATCTGCGCCTGCAAGGCCGACAGACGCGCTTCCACGCCGCGCGCTGCGAGCGCCTCGCGATCACGCGCCGCCTGCTCGAGCCTGTGCCGGCTATCGTTTTCACTGCGCGCGTACCAGAACAGCGCATGCGCGAAGCCGCCGTTGATCAGCCAGACGCCGACGGTCGACACAAACCAGCTCCATTCCATGATGCCGACGCTGCCGCTGAAAACCAGCACGCGCAGGAAGGCGCCGCCAACCGCTGCTGCGGCCACGGCGCCGGCGCGGATCGCGATGGCAGCCCAGGCCGGCGGCTGTCTGCCGTGCAACAAGGCTTCGGCAAAGCCGATCGCCAGCAGCACGGTGTAGCCGCTGATCAGCGTCTGGCGCAGGTAAACGAGGCTGCTCCACCATGCCTCGTCGAGCGGTTCGAGGTTGATCACCATCGCGAACCGCGAGATGACGAACACCAATGCAAGGTAGAACACGATCGTCACCGTGTGCAGATTCACGACCCGGCAAAAGCTCTGCCAAGCGCCCTTTTCTGCGAGCGCGGAACACGGCAGCAGCGGTGAAACAGGCGACGGGATCATCGGCGCCGATTGTCGAACGGTCGGGTCGCTGCCGCAACCGTCTGCGACGAAACCGCCGCGATCGCGACGGAAGCACCCTGGCGGCGACCGATCGAGCCGCGAGCTCGCGGCCGGTTCAGGCGCCGGCGTCGTTCAATTGATCGGCGGCGGCGCGTATGCGCGCCGTCAGTTCGACGGTTTGCAGATCAGCCAGTGGTGCCAATCGGCCAGCCTCGGCGCTTTGCAGCAGCCGCTCCAGCGTCGCCGGCTGCGGGGTCAATGGGCCGAAGAACAGGGGCGCCTGGCCGTTGGCAATCAGCAGGGTCGGGAAATCGTCGACTTCGACCGGGCCGAGGATGGCCTCGTCGTCTTCGATGTCGACCCAGATGAAGCGGAATCGGCCGGCGCCGCGCTGCTGTGCCTCGGTGAAGGTGGCGCGGTATTCGCCGCACAGCTGGCACCAGCGTGCGCACAGGCAGGCAACCAGCAAAGGAGCTTCGGGAATCACGGGACCGTCGGGCTGATGGTGGAGACGCCGTGCCGGGCGGCCGGCACCAGCCATTGTGCCGCCTCCGCGCCGCAGCGCGCGACCCGCAGCCGCGCTCGCGGCGCTATATTCGAGTCCCGAACCAGTCAGTACCCGTCATGCTTGTCGATCACCTGGCCAAGCTCGAGAAACAACTGCAGGTGTGGTCCGATGCCGATTCGGCGACGCCGCGCGACCTGATGTCGGTTGAGTTCTGCCAGCCGATGTTCGGTACCGAACTGGTGGTTTCGAGCGGGCGGGTGGTCGATTGCCAATCGAAGCCGCAGGCGCAGCATGTCGAGGCCGACATCCTGCTGAGCCGCGCCTCTGGCCCACGGATCGATATCGATGGCCTGAGCGACTGTCTGCTTGCCGAATCGGTGGTCGCGGCAATCACGGTGCTGCCCAGGCTCGATGTCGATTCGATGGCGTCGGCAGTCACCAGCGCTCGGGCACTCAAGGCCTTGCGGCGCACCGGCTTGTTGCGCAGCGGGGCCAGTCTGGCCGACCCGGCGCAGCCGATCGGACCCGACGATGCCTTGGCCTCGATTCCCTGTTACGTAGTCGCTTTCGATGGCCCGGCCGACATGGCATTGGCTCACATCTGGCTGAAAACCGCCTATCGGCTGCAGGGCATCGCCGAACCCGATCTGCCGCCGACCGGCAAGGAACGCCAGCGCGTGGCCAGCCCGGCAGTCGACGGGGTGTTTGTGCTCGGTCGCGGACACCTCAATTTCGACAACATGCCGCTGGGCTTTTTCGACGACGCGTCGCGGCAGGCTGCTTTCGGTGCCTGCTGGAGCCTCGCCAGCACCGAGACCGGCAGCCTGATGTCGCTGTTCGTGCAGATCAACATGGCGGCCACCGCGTTGGCCGGTACCCGGCTCGATCCGCGGCCCTATCTGCACCATCTGACGCCGCCAACTGTGCGGCTGGGAAACTGATGCTGCCGCGATGCCCCGCCGTCTGATCAGTTCAGGGTCGAGCTTCGAAGCCGATATCGGCTATTCGCGGGCTGTGGTCGATGGCGAATGGGTCTTCGTCTCCGGCACGACCGGCTTCGACTACCGGACCATGACCATCGCCGACGATCTGCTGGCGCAGACCGAACAGTGCCTGACAAATATCGAGGCCGCGCTGCAGCAGGCCGGCGCGGCGATGGCCGATATCGTGCGGGTTCGCTACATCCTGCCGTGCGCGGCGGACTTCCCGCAATGCTGGCCGGTGCTCAAGCGCTGGTTCGGCGACATCAGGCCGGCGGCGACCATGATCTCGGCCGGGCTGTCCGACCCGCGCATGAAGATCGAAATCGAAGTGACTGCGCGCGGGCGCAGCCTCGATCGGACCGAAGCCGGGCCTTGAAGGCGGCGCTGCTGCGGTCGCAGTGGTTCAGGTGACCGGCGTCAGCAGCCGATCGCCGGCAACAAGACAGCGCAGGTTGCTGACGAACAGGTCGACCGATGCGGCGATCGCTTCGGACGACGATCCCCCCGTGTGCAGCGTCAGCACGACATTGGGGAATTCGAACAGTGCGCGCGGCGGTTCGGGTTCGCCCTCGTAGACGTCCAGGCCTGCGCCGAACAGGCGGCCCTCGCGCAGCGCGTCGGCCAGCGCAGCGGTATCGACAATGCTGCCGCGCGCGATATTGATCAGGCAGCCGTGCGGGCGCAGGTGGGCCAGGATGGTGGCGTCGATCAGGTGCTGCGTCGCGGCGCCGCCGGGTGTGGCCACCACGAGGTGGTCGCACCAGTCGGCCAGCGCGGCCAGATCAGCGTAATACGGCAGCGCTGAATTTTCGCGACGTGAGCGTGCGTGATACGCCACCGACGCTTCGCAGCCGAGCACGCGCTGGGCGATCTTGCTGCCGATGGCACCGAAGCCGACGATGCCGATGCGTTTGCCCGCCAGTTGTCCGAACAGCGGCAGCCCGTCGCGCCAGATCCCGTCCCGGCACGCGATATCGAGGCGCCGCACGCCGCGGATCACGCACAGCAGCAAGCCCAACGCGTGGTCGGCCACGCAGGCCGCGTTGCTGCCCGCGCCATTGACGACCGGCAGGCCGCGGCGTTGCGCGGCTTCGAGGTCGATTCCTTCATATCCGACGCCGAGCGCGGCAATCAGCGCCAGATTCGGCATCGCGTCGATTTCAGTGCCGAGCAGCCCGGTGCTGCCGTTGGTGAGCAGTACCTTCACTTGCCCCGCCACGTCGCTCACGGCCGTCGGGCGCTGATTGCGCTCGCCGGCAACACGCAATTCGAGGCCGAGCTGGTCGCAGGCCTGCGCGATCGATTGCTGGCTGGTTTTCGAGAGTGGAATCAGACTGAGCAATAACGGTTTCATCGGCGGCAGCGGCGAACGGAGGACGACCCGCCAAGTATCGCCGCTGGCCGCGGAACGCGCTGCTCCGGTGTGCCGTCCCGCTCAGCTGAGCAGCTGCTTGCGTGCGCGGTGCAGGCGCACGAACAGGTTCTCCTCGCTGATCGACAGGCTGGCGCAGACTTCCTCGGTCGGCTGGTCGAACAGGATGCGCAGGCGCATCACGTCACGCAGGCCGGGCGGCAAGTTGTCGATGCGCGCCAGCGTGTGCTGCAACGCCTCGCGCTGCTCGGCCACTTCGTCGGGGCGGGCATGCGGGCATTCGACCAGGTTGGCCCCGCTTTCGTCGCTGCCGTCGTCTGTTTCGAAGGCGTCGAAGTGTGCGCGCTGGCGTACCAGGTCGATGATCTTGTGTTTCAGGATCGCGGTCAGCCACGAGCGCAGGGCCGCCCGACCGGCAAAGCTGGCGCGGCCGGAAATCACCGCTTCGAACACATCGTGCACCACGTCCTCGGCGAGCACCGGATCGTGCAGCTTGCGTTGTGCAAAGCGGATCAGGTAGCTGCGGTGCGAAATCATTTCGGGCCACGACACTGCAATCGCCGCATCGGCGGTCGGTTCGGCAGCGACTCCGGATGCCGCTGCAGCGGCCCGAGCGATGGCTGGATGAACGCTGGTGCGGCTGCGGGCGAAAAGGTTGGCGGACGGCATGCTGGGCTCCTTCAGGTGAGGCAGCGGGGCTGCTGCAATCGATGCCTGAACTCTGAGCGGCCGATCTCGCGCCAAGATCTCCAAACCTCACGGGAAGATCACAATGCCGTAAGAAACAGCTGATCCGGGCCGACAATTCATCCATGTCAGCCCATCTCCTTGTTGCCGAAGACCAGGCCGATATCCGTGAGTTGCTGGTCATGAACCTGCAAAACGCCGGTTATGTGGTGCGGGCCGTCGCCGATGGCGTTGAAGCGCTGGCCAGCCAGAACGAGCAGGAAAGCGACCTGCTGATCCTCGACCTGATGATGCCGGGGATGGATGGTCTGGAGGTCTGCAAGGCCTTGCGCGCGCGCGGCCGAAACACGCCCATCCTGATGCTGACCGCGAAGTCGACCGAACTCGACCGGGTGCTCGGTCTCGAGCTGGGCGCCGACGACTACCTCACCAAACCGTTCTCGCTGGCGGAATTGCTGGCGCGTGTAAAGGCGCTGTTGCGGCGTGCCGACTTGCTGCGGGCCGCGCAGGCCAACGCGCAGGGCGCCGGCGCCGTATTGCGCAATGGCGATCTCGAAATCCTGCCAGTCAAGCGATTGGTCCGGGTGCGTGGCGAAGCCATCGATTTCACCGCGCGCGAATTCGAACTGCTGCTTCACTTCGCCCAGCATCCCGGGCATGTGTTCTCGCGCAACCAGTTGCTCGATGCCGTCTGGGGCTACAGCCACGACGGCTACGAACACACCGTCACGACCCACATCAACCGGCTGCGCGGCAAGCTGGAGGCTGATCCGATGCGGCCCGAGCTGATCCTGACGGTGCGCGGCGCCGGCTACAAGATGCGAGAGGCGCCGCCTTGACGGTGCGTTTCAAGATCGCGCTGACGATCTTCATCACCGGGCTGATCACGGCGCTTGGCGTCATTTCGACGGTGGCCTATTCTTTCCAGCGCTTCGAGGACGAATCGACCTTCGAGCGCGCCGGCGTCTTCCTGACCCGGCTGGTCGGTCTGTACGACAACATCTTCGAGCTGTACGAACGCCAGCCCGACGATTTCGCGATCTTTCTGCGCAACCTGGTGCTGCTCGAGCCCGACAGCCAGCTCTACCTGCTGGACGCCAGCGGCATGGTGCTGGCCGGCACCGGCGCCCGCAAGCTGCCGGCCGATTTCAAGGTGTCATTGCGCCCGGTGAAGGAGGCGATCGAGATGTTCGAGACCCGGCGCAGCGGACGGCCGATGCCGATGCCGGGCATGCCGTATGTCAAGGGCGACGATCCGCAGCGAGCAGACGCCAGCTCGGTGATCGCCGCCCAGCCGCTGCGGCGCCAGCAGATCCTGTCCGGCGGGCCGATCGTCGGCTACCTGTACATGGTGTGCGACAAGCCGCCGCTGCCGCCGGGGCGGGCAGCGGTTTTTCGCTCAGCGCTGGTCGGCCCGGCGATCACCGCGATCGCAGCGGTGGTGGCGCTGGCGACCTTGCTGGCGGCGTGGGTTGTCGCGACCGTGACGCGCCCGCTGCGTGAACTGAGCGCCGAGGCAGCGGCGGTGACGCGTGACGGCCTGAGTTCGGCGCCGGGCGCGGCGTTGCCGCCGTCGCTGGCACAGCTGGCCGACATCCAGATCGGGCCGCTCAGCGGACCGGAAGGCGATGAATTTGCCCAACTGCGACGCGGTTTCCACACCATGCTGGCGACCCTGCGCAGCCAATGGGACGATCTGCGCCGGCTCGACCACTTCCGGCGCGAAGGCGTCAGCAACCTGTCGCACGACCTGCGCTCCCCCTTGACCGCTACCGTCGCCTGCCTGGAGACGCTCGAGGCGCGCTGGAGCCGGCTCGAACCGCCCGGCTTGCGCGACGACGAAGAGCGTCGGCTGGTCGAGGTGGCCTTGCGCAATACCCGCAACACCGCGCGGATGGTGCGCTCACTGGGCGATCTCGCGCAACTCGACGAGCCGGCGTTCAAGCTGCGGCTCGAGCCGGTTGATCTGGCCGAACTGATCGACGATATCGCACTGCGCTTCAACGCGCGCGCCCAAAATCAAAGTGTGCACCTGCTCACTACGTCGAGTAATGATTCTGAGGACCGACCGGTGGCATCGATCGATATCGAGCTGTTCGAACGGGCGGTGGCCAACCTGGTCGACAACGCCCTGAAATTCTGTCTGCCCGGCGCCCTCATCGAGTTGCAGGCCGGCGTCGACCGTGCGGCCGGACAAGTGGTTGTCAGCGTCATCGACAATGGAAGCGGCATTGCCCCGGCCGACCTGCCCCACTTGTTCGATCGCTTTTACCAAAGCCGCCACACGGTTGCGCCGGCAACCGCCGAGGGCGGCAAGGGGCTCGGACTGGCGATCGTCAAGCGGATCGTCGAGTTGCACCGGGGCGAGTTGACAATCACCAGCGAACCCGGGGCGGGCACCGCGGTCGGCATCCGATTGCCGCTTGCACCGCACTGACGAGTCGGGGCTGCGCAGGGAAACCCCCGATGCTGCAGCGCCGACTCTTCCCTAAAGTACGTTCCACTCGCGACAGGCACCGAATCGGTGCGCTGTCTTGGCGGGGGTTTGAGGAGATGACAAACGCGGTCTGGCTTGCCGGCACCGCGTCCAAACAGCCACTGGATGGCAAAAATGTGAAAGGGCGCTGAAGATTTCGGCGCCCTTTTTCTATTGGGCTCCCATCACGCGATCGCCGCCTCTGACTGCTCGCCACTCAAGAACGGCCGGCGCTGGCCGAATAGCTTGGGATGCCAGTCGAACCCCGTTTGCGCTCTCTGAATGTGGACTTGCCAACGCGGCCGGCAGCGCTGGTTCGGCTGGCGGCGCTGCTGGCCGAAGAGCAGTGTGATGTGCGCCGGATCGGTGAGCTGGTCGAATCCGACATGGCGCTGGCATCGGCGGTGCTGAAGGCGGTCAATTCGTCGTTGTACGGGCTGGCCGGCCGGGTCCAGACGGTGCGCCAGGCGGTGAGCTATCTGGGCACCCGCGAGGTTGCTTCGGTCGCCTACGAAATGGGTTTGCGCGCGGTTTTCCCGGCCGCCGCCGAACTCGAGCCGCTGTGGTGCCGGGCAGGAATGCGCGGGCTGCTGATGGGCCGGATTGGCGAGGCCTTGCACATCGACCCCTGGGCCGCGCATTCGGCAGGGCTGTTCGAGGAATGTGGCAAGGCTGTCTTGTTCCGCCATTCGCCCACCCGCTATTTGCCACTGCTGATGGGGGCGCAGGACGACGCTGAGCTGGTGTACCTTGAACACCGCGAATACGGTGTCAGTCACGATGCGCTGGGCGCGGCCTTGTGCGAGAGCTGGGGGCTGACCCTGTCGGCCGTGCATTGCGTTCGGCACCATGTCGGCTGTATCGAAGACGGACGCTTGCCGAACGTGCCGCGGCCCGCGATCTGTGCGCTTTCGGTGCTGGCACACCGGCTGATGAACAACACCGGCAAGCTCGGCGAGGCGGTCCAGCTCGTCGCGCTGCAGGCTCAGCTCGATCCGGCACAGGTGCTGCTCGTCACGCAGCGCGTCGGCGAGCAGCTGCTGGAAATTCAGGCGCCGATCTGAGACGCGCTTACCTGAGCCGCGCGTACTTGCGAAGCGGCGCGACGGCCAGGCTGCGCCGCAAACCCCGGGAAAGCGGGACTTTTCCACGTAAGCCGCTGTAAAACATGTGGCGCGGCACGCTGCAGCGCAAACAATGCGAGTCCTTTGTTTGTCCGGCAGGCTTGCCTGCGGGGCAACACCTTGCATCGTTACCGGGGAAGATGATGGCAAGCAAGAATGCCGCAGCCCTGGCCGGCAGCCGTCTGCACCGCATCGGCGTGGCCAGTTCTCGACTTCAGCCGCTCGCTTTCGGCGAGCTTCTGAAATTGCGCACCGATGACATCGCCGTATTCGCGGCCGCCGCTGAACTGTTCGATCACATCATCATCGTGCGCGCCACCAATGTGAAGTCGCTGGCCTACATCGGCCAGAAGAACTACACGCCCAAGCCGATCGACTGCAAGCCCAAGACCGCCGACAACGATTGCTTCGTGCAGGATCTGAACCTGTTCAGTGAATGCGCCGGACTGGTGGTCGATCCGACCGTTGTCAGCCAGGCCGCGTTTGCAAGCGACGGCAAGCGACGCAAGGCGAACGAATCGTGGGTGGCTTTCCTGCGCGACAAGTCGAATGACGAGAAGAGCAGAAAAGTGTTCAGGCGGCGCGAGACCAAGGGCTTCTATGCGGTCGATACGCTGCGCATCAGTCGCCATTTCGGATGCCTGATGTTGTCCAAACAGGATATCCCGGCAGCCGATTTCCACCTTGGCGGGCGAGGCTGGGCGCGCTTCAAGCAGACCGAGATGCGCTACATCCACGGCGATTACGATTTGTACGGACTGATCGACCTGCGGCCGACCGAATCACCCTCGCTGGCCGACAGCATGATCAACCGGTCGCCGCGCGTGCTCAAGGAAAAGCTGCATGGCACGCAGCACTACTTCACGGCGAAGTTTCCGCAGATCCAGCAGTTCCTGAACAACGGCTTCGGCTGCGACATGATTCAGCATGCCTCGCAGGATCATGTGGCGCACCAGAGCGACCTGCTGTATGTCTTCTATCCCGAAGGCTACATGTATCAGATCGACGCCAGCGCCGATGCCATCCGCGAGATCTACGAGCTGCTGTTCAAGCAAGATGTGACGACGTGATGTGCACCGGTCAATGCGGTGGTCAGCCGCGCTTCACGACCTCACGGCGCGGCGCGGTAGCCGCGCGGGATCGCTGACAACAGCCTGCGCGTGTATTCCTGCTGCGGTGCATCCAGAATCTGCTCGACGCCGGCCTGCTCGACGACTTCACCGTCCTGCATCACCATCACCTCGTCGGCCATGAAGCGCACCACCGCCAGATCGTGGCTGATGAAGATGTAGGCCAAGCCCAGTTCGTCCTGCAGATCCTTCAGCAGATTGAGCACCTGCGCCTGCACGCTGACGTCGAGTGCGCTGACCGCTTCGTCGAGCACCAGCACTTCGGGGTCGAGCGTCAGACAGCGCGCGATGGCAACCCGCTGGCGCTGGCCGCCGGAAAATTCATGCGGGTATTTGTGCAGCGCCGAATCGTCGAGCCCGACCTTGGCCAGCAGCGCACTGGCGCGCTGCTCACGCTCGCCAGCGTCACGGCCGATCGCGTGGATGCTCATCGGCTCGATCAGCGTCTGCCCGATCGTGAAGCGCGGATTCAGGCTGGCGTACGGGTTCTGGAACACCACCTGGATGCGGCGCCGCATATGCAACATCCGGGCCCGGCTGAGCGCCAGCAGATCCTCGCCATCGAAGCGCACCTGCCCGCCGACCGGGCCGCCACTGGGCTCGTGCAGGCGCAGCAGACTGAGGCCCATCGTCGTCTTGCCGGAGCCTGATTCGCCGACCACGCCCAATGTGTGGCCGCGCCTGAGCTTGAAGCTGGCGCCCTTGACGGCGCGGAACTCCTTGCGGCCGAAGATGCCGCTGCGCAGCCAGAAACTCTTGGTCAGACCGCTGGCTTCGATGATGATCGGCGCAGCCGGATCCTTCGCCTTGGAGATCTTCTCGGCTGAGGCCGCGCTGCCGGTCTGCTGCGCGGCGATGTGATCGTCGATCACCATCAGGCGGGCGTCGCGTTGCGCCAGTGTCGGCCGGCAGGCCAGCAAGGCGCGGGTGTAGCCGTCACGCGGGTTGGCGAAGATGCCGGCCACCGGCCCTTGTTCGCGCACCGTGCCCTGGCGCATCACCACCACGTGATCGGCAATCTCGCCGACCACGCCGAGGTCGTGGCTGATGAACAGCATGCTCATCCGGTGCCTGCTCTTCAGGCCGGCCAGCAGCTCGAGGATCTGGCGCTGGATCGTCACGTCGAGCGCGGTGGTCGGCTCGTCGGCGATCAGCAGCTTGGGCTCGCAGGCCAGCGCCATCGCGATCATCACGCGCTGCTGCTGGCCGCCCGACAGCTGGTGCGGATGCGCCGACAGCCGCCGCTTCGGGTCGGGCATCCCCACCTCTTCCAGCAAGGCCTCGGCGCGTGCCCAGGCCGCGCGCCGCGACAGGCCCAGGTGCTTGATCAACGGCTCGCAGATCTGCTGGCCGACTGTGAACACCGGGTTCAGCGAGGTCATCGGATCCTGGAAAACGCAGGCGATGTCTTTGCCACGCAGCGATTGCAGCTCGGCCATCGACAGGCCGATGATGTCGCGCTCCATGAAACGGATCCGGCCGCTGCGCTCGGCGTTGTCCGGCAGCAGGTTCAGGATCGACATCGCGGTGACGCTTTTGCCCGAACCCGATTCGCCGACCAGCGCAACGGTGGTGTTTTCCGGAATCTCGAAACTGACGCCTGTCTCGCCGCGCCCGACTGCCTGGAGGCGCTGCATCACACCCTTGTCGTTGCCCATTCGGAACGACACTCGAAGGTCTTCAATCGACAACAACATTCAATGCTCCGTCAAGGTTCGCAGACTTCCCGCGTCGCGTCGGTCGTGGCGGGCTGCGGGAGCGCCTTCAGGCGCGATTCGAGCACCGCCATCAATCGCGCCTGAAGGCGCTCCCACATGAAGTGACGCGCTCTCCGGGACGAGCTCATTCCAACCCGCGCAGCTTGGGATCGAGTGCATCTCGAAGTGCATCGGTAAACAATGAAAACGCCGTCACGAACACCGCCATGAAGGCGGTGGCCGCAGCCAGTTGCCACCAGTTGCCGAGAATCAGCTCGCTCTGCGCCTCGGCCAGCATGGTTCCCCAGCTGACCTGATCGACCGCCACGCCGAGCCCGAGGTAGCTCAGGATCACCTCGGCCTTGATGAAGCCGACCACATGGATCGATAGCTGCACCAGCACCACGTGGCTGACGTTGGGCAGGATGTGGCGGAAGATGCGCGCCGCCGCGCTGGCGCCGATCGCCTCGGCCGCGCGCACGTAGTCGCGCACCGCGTGCTTGATGAACTCGGCGCGGATCAGCCGGTAGATGCCGGTCCAGCCGGTCAACCCGAGGATCAGCACGACCGACTGCACGCCGCCGCCGGCGACCGCCGCGAACGCGAAGATCAGCAGGATGCTGGGAATCGCGGTGAAGACGTTGTAGAGCCAT
>JBDTQC010000017.1:0-17754 GCA_039932405.1 Ideonella sp. | reverse complement strand
GCCACGACACCCGAAATTCCGCGCGTCTGCCGCCGAATCCGGCCGATCTGATGCTACGCATGATCAACCACATGGTCGACAGCTACCTCGACCTGCGACGCCTGCTGTCGCGCGAGTTGGCCGAGCTGCAGCGCCAGCTCTTCCAGACCGATGGGCGACCCTTCGATTGGCGCACCCTGCTGGATCTGCGCAACGCCTTGCACCTGCTCGAAGATACCTGCGAGGATCAACAGGCCGCAATCGTTGAATGGATCGATGCGCTCGACGAGTGGCCGCTGGGCGACGCAGCGGCCGAACGGCGCGAACATGAACTGCTGCGGGTTCGCTCACGCGACGTGCAAGAGCACATCGAGCGGGTATTGAGCCATGTGCGGCGGCTCGAGTCGTCAGCGGAAACCGCTGTCCAGATGCACTTCTCCGCCCAAAGCCATCGCACCAACAACATCATGCGCACCCTGACGGTGCTGACGGCAATCTTCCTGCCACTCAATCTCGTCACCGGATTCTTCGGCATGAATTTCGATCGCCTGCCGCTGATCCACAGCAACGTCGGGCTGTGGACGGTGATCGGCCTGCTGGTCTCGACAGGCGTAGCCTTGAGTGTGCTGTTCTGGCGCAAGCGCTATCTGGACGGTCCGCGTTGAGCGGCGAACGCTTCAGCAAGCGCCAGCTGTTCCTGCTGGTGTTTGTGACCTTGTTGTGGGGCTTCAACTGGCCGGTGCTGAAGCTGGGCGTCAGCGGCTATCCGGCCTTGTCGTTTCGCGCGTTGTCGATGGTGCTGTGTCTGCCCGTGCTGTTGGCGATCACGCGCATCTTGAAAATGCCACTGCGGGTGCCGCGCAGCGACTGGCCCGAACTGGCCCGCTTGACGCTCACCAACATGGTCGTCTGGCACGTGTTGACGATCCTGTCCATCCAGACGCTGTCTTCCGGACGCGCGGCGATCCTGGGCTACACGATGCCGATCTTTTCGGCGGTGTGGGGAATGATCTGGTTCAGCCAGCGATTGTCGGGTCGCCAGCTGGTCGGCGTGGCAGCAGCGACGTGCGGCGTCGCGCTGTTGTTGTGGCATGAAATCGACCGCATGTCGGGCAGCCCGGCCGGCGTGATCGGCATGCTGATCGCCGCAGCCGTGTGGGCGCTGGGAACGCAGATGTTGCGCCGCACCGCGATCGCCGCCCCTACCCTGGTGCTGGTCTGGTGGATGACGCTGGCCTCCACCATCGTCATGATCCTGCTGGCCTGGCTGTTCGAACGCCAGCTTTGGACCGCGCCATCCAACGCCGTGTGGGCGGCCATTGTCTTTAATGGCGTGCTGATCTTCGGGCTCGCTCAGCCGGCGTGGATGCTGCTGGCGCGTGAACTGTCGCCCGCCTTGTCGACCCTCAGCGTGATGCTGATTCCGGTTTTGGGCACCCTGTCGGGCGCGTGGTGGCTCGGCGAAGCCATCTATTGGCAGGACGCCGCGGCGCTGCTGCTGATTGGCATGGCGATCGCTTCGGTGCTGCTGCCATCCGGACGGCCGCGCGGCGCCGCCTGAGCGCCTTCAAGACGTGGCGTAAGGGTCGGCCACGCCGAGCTGCGCGAGCACATTGGTTTCAAGGCCCTCCATCTGCTGCGCCTGGGCTTCGTCCAGATGGTCATAGCCCTGGGCGTGCATGACGCCATGCACCAGCAGATGGGCGTAATGATCGGCAAGTGCAATGCCCATTGCGACAGCCTCCCGTTCAATCACTGGTGCGCACAACACCAGGTCGGCGACCACCTGCGGCTGGCTGCTGTAATCGAATGTCAGCACATTGGTGGCATGGTCCTGCCCCCGGTAGTCGCGGTTCAGGGACAGGCCCTCTTGCTCGCCGACGACTCGTACCGTGATTTCAGCCGGCCGTTGCAGCGCGGCGCGCAGGCAGCGCACAACCAGGCTGCGTGACAACGCCTGGCGATGGACGCGCACCGTGTCGTCGCGGGCAAATTGAAGCGACAGCGCGAGCGTCGGCCGCGCTTTTCGGGCCGCCATCAGGCGCCGTCGCTGCGCGCCGCATCGTAGGCCTCGACGATGCGCGCAACCAGCGGGTGCCGCACGACATCGACAGCGGTGAAACGCGTCGTTGCAATGCCCTCGACGCGGCGCAAGATCCGCTCCGCCTCGATCAACCCGCTCAGATCACCACGCGGCAGATCGATCTGGCTGACGTCGCCGGTGACGACGCATTTGCTGCCAAAGCCGATGCGGGTCAGGAACATCTTCATCTGTTCGGGGGTCGTGTTTTGAGCCTCGTCGAGAATCACGAACGCATGGTTCAAGGTACGCCCGCGCATGAAGGCCAACGGCGCCACTTCGATCAGGCCTTTTTCGAAGGCACGGGTCACCTTTTCCAGACCCATCAAGTCGTACAAGGCGTCGTACAGGGGGCGCAGGTAGGGGTCGACCTTCTGCGCCAGATCTCCGGGCAGAAATCCGAGGCGCTCACCCGCCTCGACCGCCGGCCGGGTCAGGATGATGCGCTGCACAGCACTGCGCTCGAGTGCATCCACCGCGCAGGCCACCGCCAGAAAGGTCTTGCCGGTGCCGGCCGGGCCGATGCCGAAGCTGATGTCGTGACTGAGAATATTGGCCAGATACAGCTGCTGATTCGGCGTGCGCCCGACCACGTCACCCCGGCGCGTGCGCAGGTCTGGTGCGACCGCTGCGGCGGTGGCAACCTCACCATTTTCATCGCTTCGCTTCAGGCTGGCCGGGTCGGCGACCGCCTGCACCAGCGCCAGCTGGAACGCCTCCGGGTCGAGCGGCTTTCGGGCCCGGTCGTAGAGCGATTGCAGCAGGGCGACGGCGCGTTCGGCCCGGACTTTCACGCCTTCAATGCGAAACGACTCGTTGCGCCGCTCGATCTTCACGTCCATTGCCGACTCGATGTCGCGCAATTGGCTGTCCATGCTGCCGCACAAGTGGGAAAGGCGGGTGTTGTCGACCGGGCTGAAAGCGTGGCGAAGGATCACGGTGAAATAGGCTCGGCGGGGCGTCTTGGAGTCGCAATTGTCACCTGAACTTGCGGATCGCCGGGTCGGATCGAACCGCCGCCCGGTCGATAATCGCGCCATGATCGGACGACTCACCGGCCTGCTGGCCGAGAAGACACCCCCGCAAGTGCTGCTCGATGTGAACGGCGTCGGCTATGAAATCGACGTACCGATGAGCAGCTACTTCAATTTACCGGCCATCGGCGAGCGCGTCAGCCTGCTTACACATTTCGTGGTCAGAGAAGATGCGCAGGTCTTGTTTGGCTTCCTGACCACCGCTGAACGCCACACCTTCCGCCTGTTGATCAAGATTTCCGGTGTCGGGCCGCGCATGGCGCTGTCGATCCTGTCGGGCCTGAGCATCGACGATCTGGCGCTGGCGGTGAGCCAGCAGCAAAGCGGCCGCCTGGTCAAGGTACCCGGAATCGGCAAGAAGACGGCCGAACGACTGCTGCTCGAACTGAAGGGAAAACTCGGCGACGTGCCGGGCGACACCGTTCGCAGCGTCGGTGGCGACAGTCATGCGGACATCCAGCAGGCGCTGATGGCGCTCGGCTACAACGACCGCGAGGCGGCAGCGGCCTTGAAGGCGCTGCCGGCGGCCATCGGCGTCAGCGAAGGTATCCGGCTGGCTCTGCGATCGCTCGGCAGATGAAGCCTCAGTGCTTGTGCATGGCGCCTCCCGGCGCTGCAACATCGACCTGCACCTTGACCGGACCGGCCTTCTCGAACACCAGCGTCATCTCGAAATGGCTGCC
This sequence comes from Ideonella sp., assembly GCA_039932405.1. Lineage (GTDB taxonomy): Bacteria > Pseudomonadota > Gammaproteobacteria > Burkholderiales > Burkholderiaceae_C > Ideonella_A. The sequence continues at coordinate 13,978 of JBDTQC010000017.1, read as the reverse complement.
CACTGCCAGCGGCTGCTTCAGGCCCATCAGCATCAGGTGCAGACCGCCTGGTTTCAATTCCACCGATTGGCCAGCCGGCAGTTCGATGGCGTCGATCTGACGCATTCGCATCACGTTGCCATCCATGCTCATGGTGTGCATCTCGACCGCCGACGCCACTGGCGACGCCGCGGACAGCAACTTGTCGGGACCACCGCCATTGCGAATGTCGAGATAGGCACTGCTCATCGACTGGCCCGCCGCGGTGCTGCGGGCTTGCACCTGACCGATCTCGACCGCACCGGCCTTGACCACCTGGGCCGCGACCCAGGGTGAGAACAGCAGGCCCGACAACAGCAGGCCAGCGGAAATTTTCAGAAACGAGGACATCCGGTTTTGTTCCTTGCAAGTGATCACAGGGGCCTGGACCCACGGCCACAGGATAATGCGGCATGAGCATCCAGACCGACGATTTTGCGATACCGAAGCGCGTCGTCAGCGCGGCGCCGGTTTCGCCAAACGAGGAAGCCATCGAACGCGCCTTGCGCCCGAAGGGCATGCAAGAGTACATCGGCCAGATCAAGGCCCGTGAACAGCTCGAGATCTTCATCGGTGCAGCACGCAAGCGCAGCGAGGCGATGGATCATGTGCTGCTGTTCGGGCCTCCAGGACTCGGCAAGACAACGCTCAGCCACATCATTGCCAATGAACTCGGTGTCAACCTGCGCCAGACCAGCGGGCCGGTGCTGGAAAAGCCGAAAGATCTGGCAGCAATCCTGACCAATCTCGAGCGCAACGATGTGCTGTTCATCGACGAGATTCACCGGCTCAGCCCGGTGGTCGAGGAAATTCTCTACCCGGCGCTGGAGGATTACCAGATCGACATCATGATCGGTGAAGGCCCGGCAGCGCGCAGCATCAAGCTCGACCTGCAACCGTTCACGCTGGTCGGCGCAACGACTCGGGCCGGCATGTTGACCAATCCGCTGCGCGACCGTTTCGGTATCGTGGCGCGCCTTGAGTTCTACAGCCCGGAAGAACTGACACGCATCGTCACCCGCTCGGCAGCGCTGCTGCACGTGCCGACCGACCCCGAGGGCGCCTTCGAAATCGCCAGACGCTCCCGCGGGACGCCGCGCATCGCCAATCGGCTGCTGCGCCGCGTGCGCGACTATGCCGATGTCAAGGGCAACGGCACGATCGACCGGGCCGTGGCCAACCTGGCCCTGGCAATGCTCGATGTCGACCCGCAAGGTTTCGACGTGATGGACCGCAAGCTGCTCGAGGCCGTGGTGCACCGCTTCGATGGCGGCCCGGTCGGCCTCGACAACGTCGCCGCGGCAATCGGCGAAGAACCTGGCACGATCGAGGACGTGATCGAGCCCTATCTGATTCAACAGGGTTTTCTGCAACGCACGCCGCGCGGCCGGATCGCCACGCTCGCCGCCTACCGACATCTCGGCGTTACGCCGCCCCCGGCGCAGGCAGGTGACGACCTGTTCAACCGCACCTGACGCGAGCCTGCGCGCCGGCCGGCGCGTGTGTCAGGATTCGAAAAGCAGCCGGTTCTGCCCGCCCACACGATGCGGGGCGTGCCATGAGGCAGGCCGTTTGCCGGCCGTCTGCTCGGCCAGCAGGCCGATGAAATCGGCATTCGGAAGGGCCGAATAGAACAGGAACCCCTGCATCTTCGGACAACCAGCCTGCTCGAGATACGCCGACTCTTCAGCGGTTTCCACGCCCTCGGCGATCACGTTCATGCCGAGCCCGGTAGCCATTGCGATGATCGCGAGCACCACCGGACAATGGCCCTGCGCATGCAGGATCTCGCGCACGAACGACTGGTCGATCTTGACCGTACGGATCGGGAACCGATGCAGGTACGCCAATGACGCATAGCCGGTGCCGAAATCGTCGATCGCCACGCTGACACCGAGCCGGCACAACATGTTGAGCTGGTCGATCACGTATTGCGGATTCCGGATGCTGACGTTCTCGGTGATCTCGACCTCGATCCGACTCATGGAGAAGCCCCACCTGGCCTGCGCATCAACCAGCTTGCGAACGAATTCCCCACGCTCGAGGTAAAGCGGCGAGAGATTGATCGCCATCACGACGTCGTCGCAACCGTGCGCGCTCCATTCGCCCAGATCGCGGCAAACGGTCTCGAGCATCCAATCGCTGATCGGCACGATCAGCCCGACCTCCTCGGCAAACGGCAGGAATTCGGAGGCGGTCAGCAAGCCGCGCTCGGGATGGCGCCAGCGCATCAGGGCTTCGCCACCGATGATGCGACCGCTGCGCACGTCGATCTGCGGCTGGTAGTACATCTCGAGCTCACGCCTCTCGAGGGCCTGCCGAAGACCGCGGTCGAGCGAAAGCTTGTGCTGCGAGGCGTCGAGCATGTCGGCATGGAAAAAGCACGACCCGTTCTTGCCGTCGGCCTTGACGCGGTACATCGCAATATCCGCATGCGCCAGCAGTTGATCGATGCTGGTGCCGTGCGCGGGATAGATGGCAATCCCGATGCTGGCCGAAATCGTCACCTCATGTTCGGCCAGCACGAACGGAAACTGCAGACATTCGAGAATCTTGCGCGCCACCACGCTGGCATCGTCGCGGCTGCCCAGGCGCGGCAACATGATGATGAACTCGTCTCCGCCGAGCCGGGCCAGCGTGTCACCGGCGCGCAGCACGTCCTTCAGGCGGCTCGCCGCGTCCTTCAGCAGATCGTCACCGAGCAGGTGGCCCAACGTATCGTTGACCAGCTTGAACCGGTCCAGATCGATGAACATCACCGCCAGTTCGCAGCCGTTGCGCAAGGCCTGCAGCATCGCGACATCGAGGCGGTCGCGGAACAGGATGCGGTTCGGCAGGTCGGTCAGGATGTCGTGATAGGCCTGGTGCGAAATCCGTTCTTCGGCGCACTTGCGCTCGGTGATGTCGCGGGCAACGCCATAGGTTCCGCCGTATTTCGATTCGTGCAAGTCGGGAAGCGTCGGCGCATACATCGCGATCGAATTGAACAGCAGTGTCTTGACACCGGACCCGCCTTCGCCTGGCGCCGACAACAGCGCAAGGGGGCGAAGCCGCAACTCGACATTGCGCGCAGCACGATCGCCGGTGCGCCGTTCGTTAAATACGTGCCTGGCGGCTGCCAGATCGTCTTCGTGGATCAACGACGAGTAGTGTCTGCCGATCAGGCTGTCACGCTGAACCCCGAGCAGTGATTCGAATCGATCGTTTGCGAAGGTAAATCGCCCCAGCGTATCGAGCATGTAGATCATGTCCGGCGAGCTGTCGACCAGGTGCCGATACAGCCGCTCGGAATGTTCGAGTTGGCGCGCCATCCTGTGGTTTTCCGCCAGCAGGCGACGGCGCTGCAAGGTGTGCTCGATGCTGCGCAGCAGGTCGGCCGGCAGATAGGGCTTGCGCACGAAGTCGTCGGCGCGTCGGCGCAGCGCGCCGATCGCTGCATCGATCCGAGACTCGCCACTGACAACGATGACCGCCACATCGATCGCGCAGTCATTGATGTGATCCATCACCTCGTTGCCGCCCTGGCCCGGCATGCGCAGATCGAGCAGCACCAGGTCGAATTGCTGGACGTCGAGCAGCTGCACCGCCGCGCGGGCATTGTCGACCGTGGTCGGCTCATGTCCGGCGGCCTTCAACAGCGCGGCCAGACTCTGCAGATGCCGCGCGTCATCATCGACCAGCAACAGGCGAGCCGGGCGTGACGACGTATCCTCAGCGACGGCCCTGAGTTGCGGCCAGTGCGCGTCGGCGGCGTGCACGGCCCGCAGTCGATTGATCGGCTGGGTTTTCATCGGTCGCGCAATGCGCCTGCAGACATGGTCATGGGAAGGGGTTGGCGACAAGGCAACAGAATCTCGAAGCTGGTTCCGGCGATGTTGCTGCGACACTGGATCGTTGCACCCATCGCCTGGATCAACCGGTGGACGATCGCCAGGCCACGACCGCGCGTCAGCTCGGCCTTCGATTCCGGGTTCGCTCCAGTGCCGCCAATGCCATCGACCGGCCGACCGGCAAACAATCGCGCGAGCATGTCGGTCGGCATGCCCGGCCCGTTGTCTCGCACATTGATCTCGAGCGACAAACGACCATCGCGATTGACCAGACCGCTGTTGGAAACCACCAGTTGAGCGCCTTCAGGCCGAGCCGCAGCAGCGGCTTGCGGCGTCGACATCGCTTCGACTGCGTTTTTCACGAGGTTGACCAGGACTTGCTCGAGTGCGTCAGCCTCGACGTCCGGGTCGATCGAATCCGGCTGCAGCTGGCTCGAGATCGAGATGCCTGCGGCCTCGGCCTGGGTCCTGAACAAGCGCACCGTCTCGCCGATCAGGCGATTCACATCGACCGTACCGGCAGCCGTCATCGGCGATGCGGCCGCCAACGAGTGGACCAGTCGTCCGACGCGCGCCACCTCCTGCTGCAACAAGGCAATGTCGCCGCTCAGATCCTGTCGTTCGTCGGCGGACAACGCATCCGAGGTGCCCAGCTTGACATTCAGCAGCTCCAGATAGTTCTGGATGATTGCCAGCGGATTGCCGATTTCGTGAGCCAGATCGCGGGCGGCTTCGATCTGCAGCGATGCCTGGCGGTCGAACTGCCGCCCGGCCTCGCCCCGGCGCTTGGCAGCACGGTGCAGCGCGCCCTCCGCATGGGCGGCGAACGCACCGAGAAACTCCTGTTTGACCGACAGATCGGCCAGCAGCGCCGCGTTGCCGACACAGACCAGCACCGCCGCTCCAGACCAATTGCCGGCGGACCGCCAGGTGAGTGGCAGGCAGATCAGACCATCGGCCGACAACAGCCGCAGCAATTGGTCTTCGGCGATTGCCAGCTCGCCGCCGGAATCCCGTTCGCGCTCAAGGAACAAGGGGCGCCGGGACGCGATCGCCTCGCGCAGCCGGGGCGACGCATCGATCGGCCAGGAAAAACCGTGCAAGGGTTGCAGCAGCGCCGGTTGCGCACCCGGCGAGTCGATCCAGGCCAGCACACCGCCGTCATTGGCCTGCATCGGCACAACCGCGTCGAACTGGAACACCATGCGCGCGGTATCGGCGATGGCCTGCAACTGGCGCGCTTCATCACGCTCGACCACGGCGTTGTCGAGCACCGTCGTCGCCACCAGCAAGGGCTCGACCTGCTGCTCGAGCTGCTCGGCGGCAGCCGAAGAACGCTGTGGCGTGCCGCTGTCATCCAGCCTGATGCCGAGTTGCTCGGCAGCACTGCGCAGCTTGGCGTTGGCCTGCTCAGTCACTTCGGAAATCTGTCTCAGATCCAGGCCACAAATTTCCGCAGACTCGGCAACTCGCTTCACATCCGGCGTCTCGTGGGCAATCAGATGCGCCAGCGCGACGATCCGGATCAGCGGTTCGGTACCGGCCAAACGCGCCATGGGTTCGTGGTGATAGCGGACGCTGTCGGTCAGTTCACGGCTCAGCTTCCAGCGCCCGATCAGCCAGGCGCCCGCTTCGGCATGGTCGACCAGCAGCCAACGCCGCTCGACGGCGCAGCTGGCCGCATCGTCGTCCGGGCTCAGGCCTTCGGCATGAAATTCGGGGGCGGCGGCGAGCAGCGCCAGGCGGCCGATGTCATGCAACAGCCCGGCGAGATAGGCTTCGTCTTCCTGCACGCCACCAATTCGACGCGCCAATTCGCGGCAAAGCGCAGCGCTCAGCAAGGAGTGGCGCCAATAAGGACCAAGGTCGACTCTGCGCAGGGCAGCCACGCTGTGCATCGCCTGGAAAATGGCCTGGCTGATGACGATGGTGCGGACCGTCTCAGTGCCGAGCAGTTGCAGGCTGCGCGCCAGATCGCGAACCGGTTCCGCATGACTGGACGCACGATAGGCCGCGCTGTTGGCAACCGCCATGACCTTGCCGGCCATCGCCGGGTCAGCAGCGATCAGGTTCGCGAATTCGTCGATCGAAGCATCGGCGCGCCGATAAAGCGCCAACAACTTCAGCAGGACTTCGGGCAACGCCGGAAGTCGAACCGCACCCAGCCGGGGGCGCGCATCACTTACTACCGGGATTCGAGTCAAAGTCTGCAACGGATGGAATGACGTTTTCGGCGGTTCGCCGATGCCTGCGCGGCAAGATCAGGGCCCGCTGAACGCCTCCGAATCGCTGGTGCGGGCAAAAACAACGATGGTACAAACAATTGTGAGAAATTGTGTACGGAAAAACGCCCGGTATGCACTGATGGCGTGGCTCAACGGATACACCCCCGAGCGTCAACCGGCCAAATCGCCTCGACCATCCCGTTGGCCAGGCCACCGCGCAGCACCACGAAATGATCGTGCAGGTTGACTGACGGATCGCAATGGCCCGGAATCAACCAGACGATTTCGCCCAGCTCCGGCAAAGCATCGCCCGCAGACGACAGCACACCGTGTTCATCACCGCCATTGGCAAAGCTCAACTTGCGCCCGTGAACCAATGGCAGCCCCGAATCGATCGCATGTGATTTGTGCCCGGCGTCGACAACCGCCCGTTCCGGATGCCGGCTGATCACCTGGCTCTTGACGAACAAGGCATGCTCGAAAACCGGAGCCGCCGGATCAGCCTGGTTGGCCGCATAGTCGGCATCCATGAACAGATAGCTACCGGCCTGCAGTTCGCCATACACACCGCTGGCCACCTCGTTGACAAAACTTCCGGTGCCGGCGCCAGTCACCAGCGGGCAGGCGATTCCCGATGCCTGAAGATCTGCCAGCACATGACGCACCCGATGCAATGCAATGTCGATTGCACCACGCCGCTTGCCAGGGTCGCGCAAGTGCTGCGCACCCCCGTGGTAAGCCTGCAGTCCGGCAAAACGCAGCCCGCTCGCAGCAGCTTCGCTGCGTTTGATCTGCTGCACCAGCGCGGCGGCTTGCTCGGCGGAGGCTCCGCAGCGCCCCTGGCCGACATCGATTTCGACAAATACATCGATCCGGCTGCCGGCCTGCCGGATTGCCCGCTCCAGCCGGCTGATGCCGAGCGGCGAATCGACACAGATTGCCAGCCGGATGCGCGCGGCCAGCGCAGCAACCTCGGCCAGCTTGGCTGCATCGATGATTTCGTTGCTGATGAAGATATCGCCGACTCCACCGTCGGCCAAGGCCTGCGCTTCTGACAGCTTCTGCACGCAGACCCCTACCGCACCCGCATCGATCTGCAGCGCTGCAATCTGCGCACTCTTGTGCATCTTGGCGTGCGGACGCAGCTTCACGCCGCGTTCACGGGCAAACCGGGCCATGGTCGTCAGATTGCGCTCCATCGCATCGAGGTCGATCACCAACGCCGGGGATCGGATCGACGCGCTGTCGGAGCCGACCGACGCAGCCGGCGCGGCCGTCATGCCGCCGGCCCCAAGCGATCGAGCGCCACCACGCCGTCGCTGGCCTCGTCGAGCGCCAGTTCAGCGGAGTCGAGGTGGCTGCTGTCGGCCCAGCCGACCAGGCTGAATCCTTGTTCACTGTGAAGCAGGCGATTGATGCCGGCATTGGTGACCATCCAGGTTCGGGGCGCCTGCAAGGTTTGGCGTGTCGCTGCGCGATAGAGGCAATCGAGCACGCCGCCGTGCGCCACCAGCGCAATCGCCTGGCTCGGACGGGCCGCCGCGATGCGCTGTGCGGCACCCACGCAACGCTCGTAGAAATCCATCAAAGACTCGCCGCCGGGTGGCGCGAATGCCGGATCCCGTTTGCGCCAGCGTTCACTTTGCTCGGGCCAGCGTACTTCGATTTCCTTGAAGGTCAAGCCCTGAAAGCTGCCGAAATGGCGTTCACGCAGACCTTCGTCGATCTCGACCGGCAAACCCAGCTGCTCGGCCGCAATCGTCGCGGTATCGAAGGCACGCGACAAGTCGCTCGAATACACCGCGCTCAGTTCCTCGCGGCCCAGCACTGCGGCAAGACGCTGCGCCTGCCAGCGACCGATGTCGTTCAGCCCGATGTCGAGTTGGCCCTGAATCCGGGTTTCAACATTCCAGGCGGTTTCACCGTGGCGAATCGCCAGCACCCGGGTGCTCCGGTGCAGATTGCCGTCCACGTCAGACGCCCCAGACGATGGCCTCGCCCGCGGCATGTGAACGCTTCATCATGTCGACCAACGGCCAGACACGTTGACGCAGCGACACCGCCTCGCGCTTGATGGTGGCTTCGGGATCGGCCGCCGCCTCGGCGTCGGCCTGTTTGCGCATGGCCTCTTCCTTGGCAACGGCTGCTTCGAGCGCAGCAGCAGCAGCAGGCAGGCTGGCCGCCTCGAGAATGCCCTTCGGCGCGGGTTCGCGGCCGAGGATCCGCATGACCTGGTCGCCATTGGGCTGCAGCATGATCACATCGCCCGCGGCCTTCGACTTGAATTTGTACATCATCGGTATGCTCCTCCTGCGAAACCCGAAGCACGCATTGTGCGACGCCCTGGCTGGCTGCGCGCCTCTTGATCACCCGCTAGAACCGAAGAGACGAGTCGGCAAACACAAGAATTCGAGGGGCGGCTACAATCTTCAGCTGTTTCGAGGAGCGTTGCAAGGTGCACGGCATTGCCATGGCATCCCAGGCTCGAGACCCTTCATTGCAACCGCGCTCACCCGCACGATGTGTCTTCGTGGGTGAGTGCTGATCGGATTGTTCCGTCATCGCCACCGGCACATCGAGCGGGTTCCAACTCAAGCCGGAGCCCGAAAATGAACGCCGTTCTCAAACCCAAGCAAGACCAGACCCCGAGTCAAGATCATTCGGTTGCCGACCTTTCGCTCGCCAGTTGGGGCCGCAAGGAAATCAAGATCGCCGAGACCGAAATGCCAGGTCTGATGGCGATTCGCGACGAATTTGCCAAAAGCCAGCCGCTGAAAGGTGCTCGCGTCACCGGCTCGTTGCACATGACGATCCAGACCGCCGTGCTGGTCGAGACGCTGCAGGCGCTCGGTGCCGATGTGCGCTGGGCCTCGTGCAACATCTTCTCGACCCAGGATCATGCCGCCGCCGCGCTGGCTGTCGCCGGCACGCCGGTCTTTGCCCACAAGGGCGAAACCCTCACCGAATACTGGGACTTCACACACCGGATCTTCGAATTCGGCGCCAAGGGCACTGATGGCGAAGGTCCGAACATGATCCTCGACGATGGTGGCGATGCCACCTTGCTCATGCATCTGGGCAAACGCGCCGAGAAAGATGCCTCGCTGCTCGCCAAGCCGACCAGCGAAGAGGAAACCTGTCTGTACGCGGCGATCAAGGCCAAGCTGGCCCAGGATTCGACCTGGTACAGCCGCAAGAGCGCGCAGATCATCGGCGTGACCGAAGAAACCACCACCGGCGTACTGCGCCTGAACGAAATGAGTGCCAAGGGCACGCTGATGTTCCGGGCCATCAACGTCAACGACAGCGTCACCAAGAGCAAGTTCGACAACCTCTATGGTTGCCGGGAGTCGCTGGTCGACTCGATCAAGCGCGCCACCGACGTGATGATCGCCGGCAAAGTCGCCTGCGTGGCCGGTTACGGCGATGTGGGCAAGGGCTCGGCACAGGCGCTGCGCGCCCTGTCGGCGCAGGTCTGGGTCACCGAGATCGACCCGATCAATGCGCTGCAGGCAGCGATGGAAGGCTTCAAGGTCGTGACGATGGAATATGCCGCCGACAAGGCGGACATCTTCGTCTCGGCCACCGGCAACAAGGGCGTGATTCGCTACGAGCACATGGCAGCGATGAAAAACGAGGCCATCGTCTGCAACATCGGGCACTTCGACAACGAGATCGATATCGCCTCGCTCGAGAAGCTTGAGTGGGACGAGATCAAGCCGCAAGTCGACCACATCATCTTCCCCGACGGCAAGAAAATCACGCTGCTTGCCAAGGGCCGACTGGTCAACCTGGGCTGCGCGACCGGCCATCCGAGCTTCGTGATGTCGTCGAGTTTTGCCAACCAGACGATTGCGCAGATCGAGCTGTTCACAAAGAGCGACGAGTATGAATCGGGCAAGGTCTACGTATTGCCCAAGCACCTCGACGAAAAGGTTGCCCGCCTGCACCTGAAGAAGGTCGGTGCGATGCTGACCGAACTGAGCGACGAACAGGCCGCCTACATCGGGGTCAGCAAGCAAGGACCTTACAAGGCGGATACCTATCGGTATTGACGGCCCCCAGGGGGCGCCTCGCCAGCGGCCGGGGAACCCGCCCGCAGCGAGTGGCTTGATGTGGGCGGGTGCATTGCGCCGCCCATTTAATCGGCGTATCGCCAAAGGGTATGGCCGCTCGACTACGGGATTCTCATGCGCGCTGACCAGCTGATTTTGCAACGAGGACTGGCGCCAACACGGTCGGCGGCGCAGCGTTTGATCACAGCGGGTGCGGTGCGTTGGCTCGCCTTTGGCGGGTGGACGGTGTTGCGCAAGGCGGGCGAGGATCTGCCCGAGGACACTCAGCTCGATGTGACCGACGATGCTGAGACGCGTTGGGTGTCGCGCGGCGGGCTGAAACTGGACGCGGCGCTGCAGACCACGGGCGTACAGGTTGAGGGTCGGCGCTGTCTCGATGTCGGCCAGAGCACCGGCGGTTTCACCGATGTCTTGTTGACGCGTGGCGCTGTGGCGGTGGTCGGGGTCGACGTCGGGCATGGGCAGTTGCATGCGAAATTGCGCGAAGATGTGCGTGTCACCGCCATCGAAGGGCTGAATGCGCGTGAGCTGGAAGAGGCCGAACTCGGCCGTTTCGAGCTGGTGGTTGGCGACCTGTCATTCATATCAATGACGCTGGTGCTGCCGGCGATCGTCAAGCTGCTGACCGGCGATCTGCTGATGCTGGTGAAACCGCAGTTCGAATTGCAACCCGTCGACATCAGCAAGGGCGGGCTGGTCAAGGATGTTGCGTCGTACCCCAGAGTTGAGCAACGCATCCGCGAGGCCTGTGCCGCAAACGGGCTCGACGTGATCGAGTATCTGGCCAGTGCCATCGATGGTGGCGACGGCAATCGAGAATTTTTCGTCTGGGCGCGCTCCGGCACCGGAACGCAAGGGTCAGACAAATCAGAGGCACGATGATGAGTGTTCCAGTCAGTTTCGAGTTTTTCCCGCCGAATACGCCGGTTGGCGACGACAAGCTGAAGACCGTGGTGCGCGAACTCGGAGAATTGAAACCCGAATTCTTCAGCGTCACCTACGGCGCCGGCGGATCGACCCGCGACAAGACCTTGGCAACCGTGATGGGCATTGCAGGCGCCGGTTTCGACGCCGCACCGCACCTCTCGTGCGTGGGCTCGACGCGCGACAGCATCGCCGAGATCCTCGCGACCTACCGGGCCCAGGCGATCCGACGCATCGTGGCACTGCGCGGCGATCTGCCGAGCGGCACCGCAACGGCCGGCGAGTTTCGCTATGCGGCCGAGCTGGTGGCCTTCATCCGCGAGACGCAAGGGGCAGACTGGCACGTCGAGGTCGCCGCCTACCCCGAATACCATCCCGCGCAGCGTTATGCGGCGCGCGATCTTCAGCATTACGCCGCCAAGGTCAAGGCCGGCGCCAGCTCGGCCATCACGCAGTTCTTCTTCAACCCCGACGCCTATTTCCATTTTGTCGACGAGGCGGGCAAGCTGGGTGCCGACGTGCCGGTCATACCGGGCATCATGCCGTTCCAGAATTTCGCGAAGATCGCGCAGTTCGCGCAGCGCGACGGCATCGAGATTCCGCGCTGGGTCGCCATGAAGATGGAAGGCTACATGGACGATGCCGCCTCGGTGCGAGCGTTCGGCCTCGACGTGGTGACGCAGTTGTGCGAACGACTGATTGCCGGAGGCGCCCCGGGTCTGCACTTCTACACGATGAACCAATCGGCGCTGACCGTCGAGATCTGCAAACGGCTCAAGGTCTGATCGGGCAGCAAACGCCGGTCGAACCCGGCGCTGAGGCCTAGTCACGCTGCCATCCGAGCCCGTCGTCGGTGAGCAGGGTGTCGAGCGACCAGTCGTCGGCTTGCGCGCGCAGCATCGGCAAGAATGCATTCGAGTAGCAAAGCCCGGCGATGTGCGGTCGCGGCTGCAGCGCCTGTACCGTGCGGTCATAGAAGCCACCGCCATAGCCGAGCCGAACACCGGCCGGCCCATAGCCGACGCAGGGCAGCAGCAGCATCTGCGGCTCGAAAACCTCGGTGCCTTTGGGTTTCGGAATGTCGTAGGCATCGGGTTCGGTCGGGCAACCCGGGAACCAGACATGAAAGCGCAGCGAACCCGATGCCTTGTCGACCACCGGCAAGCCGATGCGCCGACCCTCCGCGCCTTCAGACCAGCGATACAGGGACGGTAGCGGGTCGAATTCACCCTTGATCGGCCAATAGGCGCCAATGGTCGACTCGCCGCGGCCCACCAGCCAGGCGCGCAAGACGTCCTGCAATTGCTCGGAGCGCGCCAAGCGATCGGGCAATGCCTGGCGTGCGGCGATCAATTTGGCACGCAGGGTTTGACGGTCCTCATCCAACATGAACTCTCCAAAGGCGATCTGATGCGCGTCGCGCCGATTGTGCAAGACGGTGTCCGTTCACCCGATCACGCCGCGCTCGGTAACCACCATCATCAACGGTTGATCATGCTGCTGTGGCACAAAGTCGCTAGCGTCGAGCTGGCCGAGCGACCACGCCACACCAACCGTGGTGACCTGCGGATGGGCAGCTTGCCAGCGGTCGAAGTAGCCAGCGCCATAACCCAGCCGGAATCCATCGGTGGTGAAGCCCAGGCAGGGCACCAGCACCACATCCGGGACCACCGCAGGCCCGTCGCAGCCGGCAATGCCACATTCATCGACTTGGCGGGGCGTTGTGCCATTCCAGGCGCGGAAGTGCATGTCAAGCGGCGAGCGACGGCACCAAGGCAGCGCCAACCCGGTCGAAGCCAAGTCCGGGTCGGCTGCACAGGCGGCGACTGCGTTAAATTCGGATTGAATGGCCCAATAAAGTCCGAGGCGCTCAGGCTCGAGTTGATGCAGAACATCGACGAGCCGGCGCGCAAGTTCTGTTTGCGCGAGGCTGAAATCGGCACTGGCGACGAATCGATCCCGTGCGGCACGCAGTTTGGCGCGTAACAGGACACGGTCGACCGGCTTGGCCGGGGTAGCATCGAATGGCATTGAATACAACGACATGAAGGTAAAAACCACAGTGTGCGCCCAAGCTTCAAGCGCAGGCACTCCACCGATCGCCCGCAGCCCATCCGATCTATCGGTCGGATGGGCTGCGGGCTGGCGCCGAGCCGGGCTGGTCGTGATGGCGGCCGTGTTGCTGGGGGGTCTGCCCACACCGCCGCGTGCCCAATCCGCGGCAATCAGCTACGACAGCATCGTCGACGCGCGCGAAGCCTTTCGTCGGCGTGACCGCAATCGCCTGGAGAGCGCTCGCGCACAGGCGCTGGCGATGGGACACCCGCTGGCGATGTGGCCAGATTACTGGTCGATGAGCCTGCGCATCGAAGAATTGACACCGCCCGAAGTCGACGCCTTCTACCGGCGCTGGCCAGGCACGTATGTGGAAGACCGCTTTCGCAACGACTGGCTCCTCGAACTCGGCAAGCGGCGCGACTGGCGGACCTTCGCTGCCGACCAGCCCCGCTTCGTGATGAACGACGACCGCAGCGTCAGTTGTTATGGGCTGTTGATCCAGCAGCAGGCCGGCCAGGATGTTCGCGAGGCGGCGCGTCCCGTGCTGGCCGACCGACGCGACAGCGACGACGGCTGCCAGTTGTTGGCCGCCGCGATGGTGGCCGCTCGCCAACTCGGCAATGCCGATCTGTTCCTGAATGCCCGCCTGGCCCTCGCGACGAATCGTGCGGCGGTGGCCCGCAGCAACCTGGCGCTGGTCGGCCCGGACGCTGCCGCCGCTTTCGATTCACTGTCCGACAACCCGGCGCGCTATCTGGCCACCAAGGCGAGCGCACGAGATCGGGCAGCCGCCGAACTGGCGACGTTGGCGCTGATGCGAGCCGCCTCGAAAGACCTCGACTACGCC
>JBDTQC010000016.1:0-18195 GCA_039932405.1 Ideonella sp. | reverse complement strand
CGAACGCCAGCGGGTTGCGATCGCTCGCGCATTGGTCGGTTCACCGGCCTGTGTATTGGCCGACGAGCCGACCGGCAACCTCGACCGCGGCACCGCCGATGGTGTTTTCGAGCTGATGATCGAACTCGCCCGCCAGCAGCAGACGGCGTTCGTGATGGTCAGTCACGACCCGTCGCTGGCGCAGCGCTGCGATCAGGTGATGTTCATGAAGGCAGGGCGCTTGCAGGCAGATTGAGTCGGAATGAGCGACCGCGCTGCGGCCGATCCTGTTGCTATCCGTCGGCGTAGCATCGACAGTCTTGGCAACGAGCCGCGACCGGATGCAATCCACTCGTTCGTCATGCGCCATGTCCCGCGCAATGACTCAACAGGAGCGAATCATTTCACCACCGAAGCGCGAGAGCGCGCACACGCACTGGCGCCGATCCGATCTGCGTGGCCTGGCGCGGCTGGCCGCGCAGGCCACCGAGGGCGTGGTTCGGATCACCGAGGGTGTGCACCAATCGGTCTGGAGTACCTTGGGCTTGCAGGGACGACAGGTCGGCGATGAACCGCCACGCGCCGGCGGCTTGACGGGGCTCTTGTACCGCAGCGTCAGCGGTCTCAGCCGTGGCATTGGTTGGGGCGTCGAGCAGTCCCTCGCCCGGATCGAGTCGCTGCTCGAAGCACGCACCGACGCCGCCGAGCGAGTCGAATCGACGCAACGTGCGGCCTGGCTGGCAGCGCTGAACGGTGTGATGGGCGATCGGCTGGAGGCCGACCACAATCCACTGGCGATCCACATGTCGCTGCGTTTGGACAACGTCGCCCTCGACCTGCAGCAGCCCCTGAAAATCGCTGCGCCGTGCAGTCGGGTGCTGTTGATGATTCATGGTCTGTGCATGAATGATCTGCAGTGGTGTTCCCAGCAAGATGGTCACGCTCACGATCATGGCCGCAGCGTGGCCGAGGCACTGGGCTACAGCGCGATCTACCTGCGTTACAACAGCGGCCGCCATGTCTCGCACAATGGCGCCGAACTGGCTGATCTGCTCGAGCAATTGATGCAGCACTGGCCAGTGCCGATCGACGAGCTGAGCGTGCTTGCGCACAGCATGGGCGGGCTGGTGATTCGCAGCGCCATTCAGCAGGCTGGCGAGCGCGGGCTCGGCTGGCTGGCGCATCTAAAGCATGTGGTGTTCCTCGGCACGCCTCATCACGGCGCGCCGCTCGAGCGGGCAGGCCATGGTGTCGATCGAATTCTGGCCAGTTCCCGATGGTCAGCGCCGTTCGTTCGTCTGGCGCGATTGCGCAGTGCCGGAATCATCGATCTTCGCCATGGCAATGTGCTCGATCGAGATTGGCAGAATGGCCCGGCAAGCGCACGCGTTGGCGACACCCGGATCCCCTTGCCGTTGCCACCCGGCATCCATTTCCACGCGATTGCGGCGACCACTGCGACGCGTCGCGGGACGCTGGCCGATCGCTTGATCGGCGACGGCCTGGTGCCGCTGGACAGTGCGCTGGGCCGCCACCGAAAGGCCAGGTTTTGCCTGGCCTTCGCCGATGATTCCACCTGGATCAGCTACCGGACCGGCCATCTGGCCTTGTTGAGCCGACCGGCGGTGACCGATCGAATCCTGGGCTGGCTCGGCAACTGAGGCGCCAGCCAAGCGTGCAGCCAGCGCTCGCATCCATCCTGAATCGGGTGGAAGACATGCGAGCCGTGCGCAGGCTCAATTGCGTGGCGCTGTCACGACGACACGCAACTCAACCCAGGAGCGTTGCCATGATCATCATCAAACGACACCATCTGCCGGCCGGCCTGTTGTTCGCCGTCGCGTTATCGTCTGTTCCCCCTGCCTTCGCTGCCGAAGCTGCGAAGCAGCCGCGCGTCGATGTCATCGTGTCACGAAGTGACGTGGCGGCCGCGCAAGCAGTGCAGGCAATCCCGCTGTTCGAGCGCTCTTATGCGATGACTACCGGCGCGCGTATGAGCGTGGCATCGCACGGAGGCAGTGCCTTGCGCGTGCGTTACGGTGACCAGCCTGCAACGACCCTGCGTCACGATGGCCAGGGGCGATTCGTGTCGCAGGATGGATTGCTCGCACTACGCTTCGAACTGGACGATGCCGGAGATCCGCAGCGCGTTCGATTGAACATGCCCTCGAAGTGGCAGTGAAGCGGCCGAGCCAATGCCTGAGCGTCACCCGCCGAGGAAGATCTGCAGAATGACCCCGGTTGCGATTGCGGCCAGCACGTAATCCGGCCCGGTCTGCACCCAGTGGTAACCGCGGGGCGGCGGGCTCAGGCGATGGGCGTGCCAGTTGTCGACCACGTAGTACTGGCCCCGGTATTGGGGCGGCAGCCGCCCTCCGCGATAAAAATTGTGGTTCGGGCCGGCGCCACGCCAGCCATGACCGTTGCCATACACCACACGCGGAGGCGCGGAGTACTGCGGCGGACGCGGCCCGTAGAAAGGCCTGCCCTGTGCATCGTGTCGGCTTGATTGCCGACTGTCGAATCGATCGTCCCGGCGTTCGTGGCGTCGATCAAAGCGCTGATCCGATCGCTCTTCACGACGCTCGACGCGGCGCACTTGACGATCATCATTGCGAAAAGCGCGCCGTTGTTCCGACTGACCTCGTTGGTCGGACGCACCCTGCTCGGCGCCGCGTTCATGTTGCGAGCGACCCTGGGCCAATGCCGGGCCTCCGAAGGCGATCGACAATGCCAATGCTGCTGCAACTGATGAAATAGTCTTCATGACGGTCTCCTTTTCGGACGAATGCGTGTTAACGAGGATAGTCTGCACCCATACATGTCTGACGAGGTAGGGCAAAGGCCGGTTTACCGAATCATTACATCCAGACATCGGACCGCAAAGTCGGTGCACACCCGCATCAGCTCGAACTTGCGGATTCCGCAAACTGAGCGCCTTGCAACTTGAGCGCCTCAGCACGCCTCAGCGAAGTCTTACACTGACTTGGTGGCTTCAAGCCAGACTCCCGGCACGCGGTGATGCAGGCAAGGCAGATTGAGATGTTGCAACGGATGCCGATATTCGGTGCGATCCGCGACGATGTGCTGGCCTTTCTGCTCGACCATGCAGAGCACCGGCAGCGCACTCGTGGGGAGGCTTTTTTTCGCGAGGGCGATCCCGGCGACCGGATGTTCGTGCTCGAAAGCGGAAGGGCCAGCGTCGTCAAGGGTTGGCAAGGTAGCGCGGTGCTGCTGCACGATCTCGAGGCCGGCGACTGTTTTGGTGAAATGGCCTTGATGGACCTGTTTCCGCGCAGTGCATCGGTGATTGCGCTGGCCGATTGCAGCGCGATCGAATTGACTCCTCAATCATTGGCCGACCTGTTCGAGCGCGACGTCGAACAATTCGCGCTGATCCAGATGAATATCGGGCGTGAGGTCTGCCGCCGCCTGCGTGCGGCGGATGATCGCCTGTTCAGGATTCGCATGGGCGAACCGGTGGATGCGCCGCCGCCAACAACAGGCGGCACAGCCTGATTGCCAGCCCGCTTGGTGAGTTGGGGCCTACCAACGGTTGCGCAGTTCGCGCAATCGGATGAAGACGGTCTTGGCGTCGGGTTTCTCCGGCAGGTCGGGAAAGGCCTCACGCAATCGATTGATCAGGCTCGGGCTGCTCAGCCGCAGGAAGCCGTTCACCTCTTTCTCCTGCCGCAAGGTGGTGACGAGCGCGTTGGCCGGATTCTGGCCGCTGACATCGACCAGCATCGACCGGGCGCGCGCGTTGTCGGGTTCGCGATCGAGCGTGAACTTCAGGTTGTTCTCGATGTAGTCGTGGCCAGGATAAAGGCGCGTCTCGTCCGGCAGGCGGGCCAGCTGATCGACGAAGGTGGTGTACAGCGCCACCGGGTCACCGCCGTTGTGGCAGTTGCCTGCGCCGGCGTTGAACAAGGTGTCGCCGGAGAACAGCGCCGGCTTGTCACCATGGGCACACAGGCAGATGTGGCACATCGTGTGGCCGGGCGTATCCAGGCATTCGAGTTCGACCGTCTTGCCGACCTTCACCACATCGCCAGCCGTCAGGCCGCGGTCAACACCATCGATCTTCGACGCGGCTTTTTCGTGCGCCAGCAACTTGGCGCCAGTGGCTGCAACCACTGCGGCGTTGCCGCCGGTGTGGTCGTGGTGCTCATGGGTATTCAGCACCTGTGTGATCTGCCATCCCCTGACCTTGGCTGCAGCGAGGCACTTGCCGTGATCGAGTGGATCGATTGCCAGCGCTTCGCCCGATTCGGGGCAGGCGATCAGGTAGTTGAAGTTGCGGTAGGCATTGCCGGTCCAGATGCGCTCGATGATCATCGCAAGCTCTCCTTTGGCGCGACGTAAACCGGCATTCTATGAACCTGGACAGGGCAGGTCGGCGGACCCGGCCGGCCGATTGAACCCGGCCGGGCCAGACCATCACTCGTCGCGCCCACCCATGATGCCGAACAACATCAGCAGCGACTGGAACACGTTGTACAGGCTCAGATAGACGCCCAGCGTCGCGGTGATGTAGTTGGTTTCCTGGCCATCCTTGACGCGCTTCAGGTCGTACAGGATGAAGGCCGAGAAGATGCCGATGGCGAGCACCGCAAGTGTGATCATCAACGCGCTCGACTGGATGAAGAAGTTCGCGATGCCGGCCACCAGCAACATGATCGCGCCGATGAACAGGAATTTGCCCATCGAGCTGATGTCGCGCTTGATGATCGACGACAGCGTGGCCATGCCGAGAAAGATGGTACCTGTGCCTGCGAAGGCCATCATGATCAGGCTGGCGCCGTTCGACAGTCCAAGTACCGAGCCGACCAGGCGCGACAGCATGATGCCCATGAAAAACGTGAAGCCGAGCAGCATCGGCACGCCGGCGGCCGAATTCTTGGTCTTCTCGATCGCGAACATGAAGCCGAAGGCGCCGCCCAGGAACACGATCAAGCCGATGCCAGGCGACATCATGCTGGCAATGCCGGTACTCACGCCGATCCAGGCACCCAATACGGTGGGAACCATCGAAAGCGCGAGCAGCCAATAGGTGTTGCGCAGTACGCGGTTGGTTTCACTGGTGGCCAGGCCACCCGCAGCGCTGCGATTGAAAGTGTCGTTTCCGACAGGTTGGAGATTCATGGCTTTTTCCTTTGGATGGGTCGATGTGGATGAATCTAGGTGATTCGATGCTTCGCGTAAATAAGATTGTTGCGAACCATGGTTACGAAAAAAACGCATCATTGGCACAAAATTCCCTGCCACTCTATGCTCAGGCCAGCGATTTCGCTGCTTGTGCCCGTCGCTTGGCGCGCGAGCGCAGATTCAGACTTTCGACGGCCAGCGAGAACGCCATCGACGCGTAGATGTAACCCTTCGGAACGTGAACGTCGAAGGCTTCGGCAGTGAGTGCCATGCCGACCATCACCAGGAATGCCAGTGCCAGCACCTTGACCGACGGGTGGCTGTCGACGAAGTCGCCGATCGGCTTGGCCGCGAACAACATCACGCCGACGGCCGCGACCACCGCCGCGATCATCACGCCGATCTGGTCGACCATGCCCACCGCAGTGATCACCGAGTCGAGCGAAAACACGATGTCGAGGATGGCGATCTGACCAATCACCCCCCAGAAAACGCCTTTGCGAGCAGCGGCGGTGGACGAAACCGTCGCGTCGACCGAATCGATCTCGCGGGCTTCAACTTCGATGAAGATCTCGTGCGAGGCCTTGTAGAGCAGGAAGATGCCGCCGAACAGCAACACCAGATCTCGACCGCTGATGTCTTGATTCAGCACGCTGAAAAGGTTGTCGGTCAGTCCCATCACCCAGCTCAACGACAGCAGCAGGCCAAGCCGGGTCAGCATCGCGAAGCCCAGTCCGAGGCGGCGCGCCAAGTCGCGCTGTTCGGGCGGCACGCGCCCGACCAGGATCGAGATGAAGATGATGTTGTCGATGCCGAGCACGATTTCGAGTGCAGTCAGCATCGCGAAGGCGATCCATACGTTCGGGTCGAGCAGGAATTCCATGGTGGGGCGGGCTTGTTTTGACTGAGGCGTAACGATAGAACCCGGGTTGATTCGCGTAAATGCGAATTTGCGGCGTCTTTTGTACGAAAATTACGCAGCGTTGAGGTGAAGCGATGAATTTCAAGCACCTGCACTACTTCTGGGCGGCCGCCAAGGCGGGTGGCATCGTTCGCGCGGGCGAGCAATTGCACATTTCGCCGCAAACCCTGTCCGGGCAGATCAAGCTGCTCGAGCAGCGCCTTGGTTGCGCCTTGTTCCGCAAGGTCGGTCGCGGACTCGAACTGACCGACGAGGGCCGAATGGCGCTTGGTTATGCCGATCAGATCTTTGCGCTCGGCGCTGAACTGGAGGCCAATGTCGGTCAGGCAGGGTCCGCCAGCCGGGCGCTCGATTTCCGGGTCGGCATCGCCGATTCGGTGCCGAAGTCTATTGCCTACCGATTGCTCGAGCCCTCGTTGGCGATGAGCGAGCCGGTACACCTGATCTGCCATGAAGGCAAGTTTCAGGACCTGCTCGGCCAACTGGCAGTGCATCGGCTCGATCTGGTACTGGCTGACGAACCGATCAGCCGCGAGTTCAGCGTGCGCGCCTACAACCACCTGCTGGGCTCGACGGCGATGAGCTTTTTTGCCAGTCCGGCGTTGAAGCGGACGCTCGTCGGCAGCTTTCCGCAATGTCTGGACGGTGCGCCGATGCTGCTGCAGGGCTCGGCCTCGGCAATGCGGCGGCGCTTCGATTTCTGGCTTGCGAGCCACAAGATCCGGCCGCAGGCGATCGGCGAATTCGACGATGCGGCATTGTTGAAGGCATTCGGGGGCGAGGGCCGAGGCGTATTCATGGCCCCGACGGTGCTCGAATCCGAGACCGCGGCGCAATACGGCGTGCGGCTGATCGGACGCACCGATGAGCTGATCGAGGAGTTCTACGCGATCTCGGTGGAACGCCGCATTACCCATCCCTGCATTGCGGCGATCACGCATGCCGCGCGCGATCAGTTGTTCGAGAGCTGATCGCCATCGATCGGCCATTCAATCAATTGCTTGATCCCGCTCGCGAATGGCGACAACGTAATATCGTTCATCATGCAATTCGATTCCGCGCACGATGTGCCGATTCGCTACATGCAGCGAACCCGCGACTACTACCTGGCGCTCGGCTACGGCAATCCCTATGAGTGGGCGCACTACGTCGAGGTGCCGTTCCATCGGCTGCGCAAGCCGTTGTCGCAGTCGCGGGTCACGCTGATTACCACCGCCGCACCTTTTCGTCCTGAGTGTGGTGACCAGGGGCCGGGTGCGCCGTATAACGCGCTGGCCAAGTTCTACGAGGTCTACTCAGGGGCTACCGAGCTCGATCACGATCTGCGGATCTCGCATGTGGCGATCGATCGCCAGCACACCAAGGCGACCGATGCGGGGTGCTGGTTCGCGCTGCCGGCGCTGCATCGGGCGGCGGACGAAGGTCTGATCGGCGCAGTGGCGACGCGTTTTCACGGAGCCCCAACCAACCGCAGCCACCGAGTGACACTGCAGATCGACGGGCCGGAAATCGTTGCTCGTTGCCTGGCTGATCAGGTCGACGCCGTGCTGCTGTTGCCCAATTGTCCTGTCTGCCACCAATCGGTCAGCCTGATCGCCCGGCAGCTCGAGGCCGCCGGGATTGCCACCGTGGTGATGGGTTGCGCCAAGGACATCGTCGAATACGTCGGCGTTCCCAGGCTGCTGTTTTCCGATTTTCCGCTCGGCAATGCGGCCGGGCGCCCGGGCGATCTGGCGTCGCAGGACTTCACGCTTCGGCTTGCCCTGCAATTGCTCGAGGCCGCGCCAGCGGCGCGAACCACGGTGCAGTCGCCATTGCGCTGGTCCGTTGACGCCCTGTGGAAGCACGACTACTGCAACATCGCCCAGCTCTCAAGCGACGAAATCGCGCGCCGTCGGGCCGATTTCGACGCAGCGAAAACAACTGCCAAGGCTCTGCGAGCCGCTGATTGACCGAACGCCGCCCACCATGGAACTTCGAGTCTGGCTGATTTATCTGCTGGCTGCCACCGGTCTGTCGCTGTCGCCGGGTCCGAACGGGCTGCTTGCGCTGACCCACGGGGCCATGTTCGGCTGGCGCAAGGCCATGTTCACGATTCTGGGCGGAGCCCTGGGTTTCGTCGTCGTGATCGCGCTGTCGATGTTCGGGATCGGCGCGCTGCTGCAGACCTCGGCGGCCTGGCTGACGGTACTCAAATGGGTGGGTGGTGGCTACCTGATCTGGCTCGGCATCGAGGTCTGGCGCTCGCCGTCGATCGGCATGGACAGAGCGGCACCAGCGCGGCCGCGCGCTGGATGGTCGATGTTCAGACAGGGTGCGCTTTCGGCCTTGACCAATCCCAAGGCAGTGTTGTTCTTTGCCGCATTCCTGCCGCAGTTCATCGATCCCGCGCTCAGCCTGGCCGGACAGTTTGTCGTGATGGCCCTGACGTTTGCCGCCGTTGAAATTGCCACCGAATTCTTCATTGCCAGCATGGCGCACCGCATCAGTCCCTGGTTGAAGCGGGTTGGCCGACGCTTCAACCAGGCCTGTGGGGGCATTTTCATCGCGATCGGGCTGGCCTTGCCGCTGCGAAGCTGAGGGCGCGCGGCGATTCAAGATTGAAGGGTCGGCGCCGATATCACGGGATCAATCCCTATCTCGCGTCGTGGCTGTGGTGTGGTCTCGAAACACCCAGTCGACCAGTCTCATGAACAGCCTTTCCTTGTCCTCGTGCTGGCGGGAACTCGCCCGGCGGTGGCGCCAGGAGTTCCACGTCTATCGCTCGCCCGACTCCGATGCGGCGCAAATCCGCGGCCGGCACATGCAATCGATGGGCCGGCTCACGCCGTTGCTGATGTTCGGCAACCTCGCCGGTGGCGCGTTGCTGGCGATGTCCTTGCGCAGTACTGTCAGCCCGTGGGCCTTGTTGCCATGGCTGGCTGCGATTCTGCTGGCCTGCGCGGCTGGTGCCAACAATTGGTGGGTCCATTATCAGCAGCCACGTGCAACGGCGTCGCCCAGAGCAATCAGTCGCACCATCCGTGGTGCCAGCGCCTTTGCCTTGTTGTGGGCCGGCGCCTGCTTCGCCTGGCTGCCGCAAATTCCGCAGGTGCAGCAGATGCTGCTGGCAACCCTGGTGATCGGCATGATGTGCGGTGGTGCGTTTGCATTGGCGTCGGTGCCACAGGCCGCATGCTCTTATCTGCTGATCATCACCATCGGTTCGATGTCTGCACTGGTGCGCGCAGGTGGCGCCGAGCATTTCAACCTGGTCTTGATGACGCTGCTGTATGGCTTGCTGTTGTGCATGTGTGTGCTGACCACGGCGCGCATCTATACCGCGCGGCTGATTTCCGAGCGCGAGGCCGAACGACAGAGCGAACTGGTCGGCCTGCTGCTGCGCGATTTCGAGGAACACTCCGCCGATCTGTTGTGGGAGGTTGGCCCGGACGCCCGTTTCACCCGGGTGTCGGCCCGTCTGGTGGAGGCTTTGTCGACCACCGAAGGTCGATTGCGTCGCTGCGGGCTGGTCGAGACGATGTTGCGTCACCTGCCGCTGGATGAGCCGGATGCCTGCGTCAATCGCCTGGCTGCCAAGATTGCCGCAGGCCGGCCGTACCGTGACCTGACGCTGCCCGTGCAAACCGCCAATGGCGCGCGCTGGTGGTCGGTGACCGCGAAGCCGCTGCTCGATGCCACCGGACAGATCGAGGGCTGGCGCGGCGTCGTCGCCGATGTGACGCAGGCGCGCCAGTCGCATGCCAAACTCGAACAACAAGCGCATTCCGATTCATTGACCGGGTTGGCGAATCGCCTGCAACTGCACGAGCACCTGATGCGGGCCATCGACGAGGTGCAGTACCTGCCGGAATCTTCGTGCGCATTTGCATTGATCTGCCTGGATATCGATCACTTCAAGGCGATCAACGATGCGCTGGGGCATTCAATGGGCGACGCCGTTCTGATCGAGGTGGCGCGACGCCTGAAGGGCAGTCTGCGTGAGTCCGATCTGGTCGCACGCGTCGGGGGCGACGAGTTTGCGGTTGTCATCGATCTGGTCGATGGCGTCGAGCAGGCGATGTCGATGGCGCGCCGGCTGGTTTCGGTTCTCGCCAAACCCTTCGACTGTCTTGGCCATGTCGTACCGCTGGGCGTGAGTGCCGGCATGGCGTTGGCACCTGCGCATGGCAACTGCCTGGATGAGTTGCTCGTCAATGCCGACCTGGCACTCTACGATGCCAAGGAGCGAGGCCGAGGCCGATGCGAACTGTTTGCCCCGGAAATCGGTGAGCGCCACCGGCGCCGCATCAACATCGCCCAGCAACTGCGTGGTGCACTCGAGCGCGACGAATTCGCACTTGCCTGGCAGCCCCAGGTGCACATCGACAGCTGGCGTCTGGCGGGTGCCGAGGTGCTGCTTCGATGGCAGCACCCGATGCTGGGCAATGTTTCGCCGGTCGAATTCATCTCGTTGGCCGAAGAGTCCGGACAGATCAACGCGATCGGTGCGTGGGTGCTCGAACAGGCCTGCCTGGGTGGGGCGCAACTGCCGGATTCGATCGCTGTATCAGTCAATGCATCGACCGCGCAATTGATGCAGGATGATTTCATCGACGTGGTGCGGCGTGCGCTGGCCCGCTCCGGGCTGCCGGCGCGCCGCCTGAAGATCGAGATCACCGAGTCGCTTTTCATGGACGCGTCGCCGGTTGCACTGTCCAACCTGCATGGCCTGCGCGAACTCGGGGTCAGCATTTCGCTGGATGATTTTGGAACCGGCTTCTCGTCGCTTGCCTATCTGTTGCGATTTCCGTTCGATGTGCTGAAGATCGATCGGGCCTTCGTGCTCGAGATCATGGCCCGCGACGATGCCCGCGCGCTGGTCAAATCCATCGTCGACATGGCCGCCTCGCTCGGCATGGGCACCGTCGCCGAGGGGGTCGAAGACAATGAGCAACTCGATGTTCTGCGGCAGGCCGGTTGTGAGCAGATCCAAGGCTATCTGGTGGCCAAGCCGATGAAGCTGGCGCAACTGCAGCAGATGATGCGCGACTGGAAAGACCGGCCGCTGCGACCGACCGTCCCATGGCATCCGCAAGCGGTCAGCCTGGCAGCCTGAGAAACCCGCCGGCGAACCGGTTCTCGGCGCGGCGGGCGCGTCCAGCCTGTGTATCATCGATTCGACCCGTCAGCTTCTTTCAAGTCCACATGTCGTACATGCTGCTGATCATCGAGCCGGTCGGCCAACGCGCGCAGCGCAGTCGGCCCGAAGGCGAAGCTGCGTATGAAAGCATGCAGCGCTTTGGCGAGTCGCTGCGCGCCCGCGGCAAGCTGAAAGCAGTCGAGTCATTGGCGTCGACGGCTTCTGCGGTGCGGGTCCAGGTCGACGGCGGCAAGACCCGTCTGCTCGACGGCCCGTTCGCCGAAGCCAAGGAAATGGTCGGCGGCTTCTTCCTTCTCGACTGCAACACCCTGGCGGAGGCGATCGAAATCGCCAGCGAATGTCCGGCTGCGCAATGGGCGACCGTCGAGGTCCGCGGGTTGGCGCCTTGCTTCGAAGATGGCGCAGGCGGCAACCGGGCCAGCGCCTGAGGTTCGCCCCGCGTCCTGTCGTCGAATTCGCAACGGCTCGATCGTCGTGTGTCAGGAGGCTCGAATCCTGAGCAGCCGATTGAAACCGCGAAGGGGAACGGCATGCGTTTCATGATCATCGTCAAATCGACGCCCGAGTTCGAAGCCGAGACGATTCCGGTGAAGGCTGACGAAGCCCTGTTCGCCGCCATGGCGACCTACAACGAAGATCTCGCCCGGGCCGGTGTCTTGCTCGATGGTGCGGGCTTGCAGCCGAGCCGCAACGGCTGGCGCATGTCGTACGGACCGAATGGCAACCGCGTCATCGACGGCCCGTTTGCCGAAGCCAAGGAGTTGATCGCCGGCTATACGCTGATCCAGGTGCGGTCGCGCGACGAGGCGCTCGAATGGAGTCGGCGCTTTCCCAATCCGGTCGGTGAAGGCCGCGAGGCCATGATCGAGGTCAGGCAACTGTACGAGATCGACGATTTCTCACCCAGCCCGTCGGCTGACCGGTTTCGCGACATCTTGCCCGGCTAGTACTTTTCAGAGCCTGCGTACAAGTGATCCATGTACCGACAGACCCGCGTGTCCACCAGGCGATCACTGCGGTCTGGCGCCTCGAATCGGCGCGCATCGTCGCAGTTGTCATGCGCATGGTGCGCGACCTAGGAACGGCCGAGGACCTGGCTCAGGATGCACTGGTCGCAGCGCTGCAGGATTGGCCGAAGAACGGCATACCGGACAAGCCCGGCGCCTGGCTGACGGCCACTGCGAAGCGCAAGGCGCTCGACTTTCTGCGCCACCGCAGCATGTCCGATGCCCGGCACGAAGAAATCGGTCAGGACCTGATTGCGATGCAGGCTGCCACCGTGCCGGATTTCGTCGACGCCCTCGATGCCGCGCGCCAGGATCAGATCGGCGACGACCTGTTGCGACTGATCTTCACCGCCTGCCATCCAATCCTGACCTCCGACGCGCGCGTGGCGCTGACCTTGAAACTGCTCGGCGGCCTGACGACGCCGGAAATTGCGCGGGCTTTCCTGCAGTCTGAGGCCACCATTGCACAGCGCATCGTGCGCGCCAAGCGCAGCCTGGCGGAGGCCCGCGTGCCATTCGAAATTCCGCAGGGCGCCGCCCTGGGCGAGCGCTTGGCGGCGGTGCTCGAGGTCGTCTACCTGATCTTCAACGAGGGTTACACCGCAACCTCGGGCGATCACTGGATGCGCCCCGAACTGTGCAACGAGGCATTGCGCCTGGGCCGCATGCTGGCCGAACTGGCGCCGCAGCATGCGCAAACGCACGGACTGGTCGCGTTGATGGAAATCCAGGCGTCGCGCAACGCGGCGCGGATCACGCGCGAGGGCCGGCCCATTCTGTTGGCTGACCAGGACCGCAGCCGCTGGGATCGGCTGTTGATCCGTCGCGGGTTGGCTGCGCTGGCCCGCGCGCAGGCCTTGGGTGAGCCCTCGGGGCCATACCAACTGCAGGCCGCGATCGCTGCCTGCCACGCCCGCGCGAGCAGCTTCGATCGCACTGATTGGGGTGCCATCGTCGGGCTCTATTCGGCCTTGCAGGAAATCAGCGATTCGCCGGTGGTCGAGTTGAACCGTGCGGTGGCGGTGGCCATGCACGAAGGCCCGGCGGCCGGACTGGCGCTGGTCGATCGGCTGCGCAACGACAAGACCCTGCAGGGCTATCAGTGGCTGCCGGCGGTGCGTGGCGATCTGTTGGCTCGACTGAACCGTATCGACGAGGCCTGTGCCGAATTGACCCGCGCCGCCGCGCTGACCACCAACAGCCAGGAAAGGGCCCTGCTCGAGCAGCGCATCTCGGCGCTGCGAGAAAGGTGAACTTGAACTGATCAGTTCATAATATGACCATTGGTTCAAAAATCATCCTCGACGAGGATTTCATCTGAAGGGATGGTCATGAAGATCGGTCGGTTTCACTTGGGTTTACGTTGGCTGCGCGGTTCGATGCTGGTCGGTCTGCTGGTTGCGCTGGTCGGCTGCGCGGGTCCGCAACTGGCGGATCACCGCGGGCAGACACCGGTATTCGATTTCCAGCGCTATTTCAGCGGCGGCCTGACGGCCCACGGGATGGTCAGTGATCGTGGCGGCAAACTGTTGCGACGCTTCGTGGTGCAGATGCGAGGCACTTGGCAGGGCGATGTCGGCACCCTCGACGAGCAGTTCGTCTACGACGACGGCGAGCGGCAGGCCCGGGTCTGGACCGTGCGCAAGCACCCGGATGGCAGCCTCAGCGGCACAGCACCCGACGTCGTCGGCGAGGCAATCGGGCGATCGGTGGGGCCGGCTTTCAACTGGCGCTATACGCTGCAACTGCCGATCCGCGGCGACACCTACAACGTGCAGTTCGACGACTGGATGTTCCAGATCGATGAAGGCACGGTCCTCAACCGCGCCTACATGAGCAAATTCGGCGTTCGCATTGGCGAAATCACCTTGTCATTCGACAAGCGGTGACGCCACCGCAGCCGTTGCGGCGTGCCGAGACGGTTCAGGCTGGAGCGGTCTTGCGGCCACGCAGCCGGCTGCTGCCGCGCACCAATAGTCGCCAGACAGCCCGCACGCCGATCAGCGTGAGCAGCGCCTCGAGCAGGGTCAACATGAATGCCAGCAAGGTGTTCATGCGGGTGTCGCGGGCATGGAACTTGGCCACCGCGCGGTCTCGCGAGGTCTCGATGCTGTCGTAGAAGCTGGGGATCACCAGCAATGTCAGGAACGTACTGGTTATCACGCCGCCGATGATGGCCACTGCCATCGGTCGATAGAACTCACCGCCCTCGCCGACACCGATCGCCACCGGCAGCATGCCAGCCACCAAGGCGAAGGTGGTCATCAGGATCGGTCGCAGCCGCTTGCGCCCGGCGGCCATCAGCGCCTCTTCGCGATCCATGCCTGCGGCTTCGCTGACGCGTGCTGCATCGAGCAGCAGGATGGCGTTCTTGGCCACCAGACCCATCAGCATGATCACGCCGATCAGGCTCATCAGGTTCAGCGTCCCACCGGTCAGCAGCAGCGCCAGCACCACGCCGATCAGCGACAACGGCAGCGACACCATCACCGCCAGCGGCGCGGTGAACGAGCCGAACTGCATCACCAGGATCAGGTACATCAGGCCGATGCCCGATACCAGCGCAATCGCCATTTCCGTGAAGACCTCCTGCTGATCGCGCGAGGCGCCGGCCAGTTCGAGTCCGAAGCCTGGCGGATATTGCATCGAACGCGCCAGTTTGAGCGCATCGGCCGTCACCTCGCCGGATGAGCGCCCCTGCGCATTGGCCGCCACCGAAATGGTGCGCTTGCCATCGAAGTGCTGGATCTGCGACGGTCCGCGGCCCATCGTGATGGTCGCGATCTGGTCCAGCGGCACCATCTGGTTGCTGCCGCCGACTGCGATCGGCAGCTGTTCGATGTTGCTGGCGTCGACCCGATCGTCGGGATGCAGGCGCACCGCGACATCGCGGGTCTCGCCGATCGGATCGATCCAGTCACCCGCCTCGACGCCGGCAAAAGCGACCCGCAGCCCCTGCGCGGCGTCGCCGGCGGAGATGCCGAGTGAATTGGCCAAGCCACGATCGAGCTCGATCTTCAGTTCGTTCTGCGGATCCTGCTCGGACAGGCCGACGTCGACGGCGCCAGGCACCTGCCGCAATTTCTCCATGAAGCGATTGGTGATCGCCAGCAACTCACGCGAGTCCGGCCCTGAGAACTGGATCTGCACCGGCTTCTGCGCACCGTTGTTGAGGTCTTCGATCACGACATATTCGGCGCCCACCAGACGTGCCGTCAGGCGGCGCAGGTCGACCGCGATCTGTTCGGCAGAGCGCTTGCGCTTGTTGCTCTTGCCGATGTCGACATAGATGCGCCCGCCGCCCGGGGTCACGTTGGTGTTGGTGGCCACTGTCTCGGGCAAGCTGCGCGCCAGCGCCGCGGCCGCCTCGACCTTCAGTTTCGAATATTCGAGGCTGCTGCTCGGCGGTGTGCGGATTTCGATTGCCAGGGTGCCGGAGTCTGACGCCGGCAGGAAACTGGATCCGCCGAGCGTCGCCTGCAACACCAGTGCGCCGACCAGGCTGGCGAACGCAAAGATCGCCATCCATTTGCGATGGTGCAGCGCCCATGCGATGACGCGACCATAGCGGTCGGCCTGGTGATCGAACCACTCGTTGAAGCGATGCAACACCCGGCTGATGCCGGTTTTCTGGGTCAGGTGATGGCCCGGTGGATCGCCCCAGACCGCCGACAACATCGGGTCCAGCGTGAAACTGATGAACAGGCTGACCAGCACCGATGCCACCACTGTCACGCCGAACGGTCTGAACCATTCGCCCGATACGCCCGGCATGAAGGCCACCGGGATGAATACCGCGACGATCGAGAAGGTGGTGGCCGCCACCGCCAGGCCGATCTCGCTGGTGCCGTTGAGTGCTGCGGTGCGGCGGTCTTCGCCCATCTCCATGTGACGAACGATGTTCTCGCGCACCACGATCGCGTCGTCGATCAGCACACCGATTGCGAGCGACAGGCCCAGCAGGCTCATGAAATTGAGCGTGAAGCCGGCCAGCCAGACGGCGATGAACGCGGCCACTACCGAGGTCGGCAGCGACATCGCGGTGATCATCGTCGAGCGCCATGAATTGAGAAAAATGTAGACCACGAAGATGGTCAGCACGGCGCCGAACAGCAACGCATGGATCACGTTGTCGAGGCTGTTCTGTGCATCGATACCACCGTCGCGGGTGACCTCTAGCTTGGTGCCTTGTGGCAGGGTCGGGCCCACCTCGGCCACCAGCTTGCGGATGCTCTCGGCCACGCTGACCGTGCTGGCCTCGCGGGTGCGCGTGATCGACATCCCCACGTTCGGGTGACCGCTGCGCATCGACAACGACGACAGCTCGGCGAACCCGTCCTGCACCAGCGCCACCTGCGCCAAGCGTACCAACTCGTTGCCGCGCCGCTTGACGACGATCTGGCCGAACTCGGCCGGTGACTCGATCCGTCCGACCAGCCGGATGCTCTGGTCCTCGAGCTCGCCGCGCACCTTGCCGACCGGTGCGGTGGTGTTCTGCGCACGCAAGGCCGCCACCACTTCAGTCACCGAAACCTCGAATTCGCGCAACTTCTGGGAGCGCAGCAGCACCGACAGTTCGCGTTTCAGCGAGCCGTTCACGTTCACCACCGCGACACCCGGAATGCCGCGGAAGCGGTCGGCCAGCTGGTCTTCGGCGAGCCTGGAAATCGCTGCATGCGACTGCGTGGTCGACGACAGCGCCAGTTGCATGATCGGCTGCGCCGACGGATCGAGCCGCTGCAGGATCGGCTCGCGGATCTCGGCCGGCAGCTTGTAGCGCACCGAGGCAATCGCGTTGCGCACCTCGTCGGCCGCCACCACCAGGTTCTTGTCGAAATTGAACATCAGCACCAGCGAGGCGTTGCCTTCGCTGGCGGTCGAGCGCAGGCGGTCAACGCCCGAGATGCCCTGCAACGCCTTCTCGATCCGGTTGATGACCTCGCGCTCGACGGTGTCCGGCGACGCGCCGGGGTAGGGGATGTTGACGGTGAGGATCGGCTGCTCGACGTCGGGGATCTGGTTGACGCGCAGCTTCGACAGCGCCAGCAGGCCGAGCGCCATCAGGCCGATGATGATCACGATCATCGGCACCGGGCGCTTGACACTGAAATTGGACAAAAACATCGCTTGCCTCGAAGGTCGACTCTATTTGACGACCGAGGCGCCTGACGCTGGTGCGCCGGCAGCCGCAGCGGCGAATTCGACGGCTTGCCCGTCGACCAGTGAACTGCCGGGATGGGCCAGGATGCGGTCACCCGCAGCCAGCCCGCCGACTACCGGGAACAGTCCGCTGCGGGCATCGCGCTCGCCCAGCTTGAGACTTACTTTTTGCAGTTTGCGATCGGCAACCCGCCAGACCAGCGCGGTCTCACCCACACGCACCAGCGCATCCGCCGGCACCGTCGGCAGCTCCGCACCATTGCCGGCCACCCGACCTTCGGCAAACAGGCCGGCAACCCTGGGTGCCCGGCTGGCATCGTCGAACGACACCGTCACCGCGACCTGACGGGTTGCGGTATTGACTGCCGGATCGACACGCAGCACTGTGCCATCGAAGTTGCCTTCCCCAAAGCCGTTGATGTGGAAAATCACCGATTGACCGACCTTCAGATCGCCCAGACGATCGGCCGAAATCAGGCCCTCGAAGCGCATGCTGCCCGGGTCGATCACCTTGATCAACTCCTTGCCGATTTGCGCGGTATCGCCAACCGAGGCCTTGCGCTCGCTGACAACGCCGGCGAATGGCGCCTTGATCTGCGTCTTCTGCAACTGCTGGCGCGCCGCTACCACCCGCGATTGGGCCGCCACCAGGTCGCTGCTCGCGTTGTTGCGCCGGGTGCCGGCGTCGTCGAGCGATTGCGCAGTGACCATGCCTTGCTGCTGCAAGGTGCGCAGGCGCTGCAACTGCCGATCGGCCTGGGTCAGCGATTGTTCGGCTGCACGCTGCGCTGCCTGTGCTGAGGCCAGACTCTCGCGCAGCGAGGTTTCGTCCAACC
>JBDTQC010000015.1:0-18256 GCA_039932405.1 Ideonella sp. | reverse complement strand
GCGAAGATGGCATTCAGCACCGCTGGTGCAGCGACCGCAATCGTTGGTTCGCCGACGCCGCCCCAGAAACCGCCGGACGGCATCACGATCGTCTCCACCTTGGGCATCTTGTCGATTCGCATCGGCGGGTAGGTGTCGAAATTGCGTTGCTCGATGCGGCCGTCCTTGACCGTGCAAGCACCATACAGCGCCGCGCTGAGGCCGAAGACGAACGAGCCTTCGACCTGCGCCTCGATCTGCTGCGGATTGACCGCATGGCCGGGGTCCGTCGCGGCAACGATGCGGTGGATCTTCAGCGCCCCTTCAGGGCTGACCGAGACTTCGGCACAGGCCGCGACATGGCTGCCGAAGCCATGCGTCTGCGCCAGCCCGCGGTAGACCTTCTGGCCGTCGATGTCCGGCGCCGGCTTGCCCCAGCCGGCGCGCTCGGCCGCTGCCTCAAGCACCGCCAGGTGCTTCGGGTGGCTGGCCATCAGCTTGCGGCGAAATGCCAGCGGATCCTGTCTGGTTGCGTGGGCAACCTCGTCCAGAAAACACTCGAGGTACAAGGTGTTCTGGTTCAGGTTGACGCCGCGCCAGAAGCCCGGCGGAACGTGCGGATTGCGCATCGCATGATCGATCAGCAGGTTCGGCACGGTGTAGCCGATCATCGCCTCGCCGCCGCCGTCGTTGAGGCCCTGGAACACCACCGGATCCTTGCCATCCCGGACGTTCTGCGGAAACAGCGACGCCAGGATCGACTGACCCGAAATGCGCATGTGCAGCGAATTCAGCTCGCCCTTGTCGTCGAGGCCGGCGCTCAGCTTGCATTGCGTGATGGGGTGGTAGAGGCCATGGGTCATGTCCTCTTCGCGGGTCCACAGCAGCTTGATCGGCGTGCCCGGCATGACCTTGGCGATCGCCACTGCCTGGCGCACCCAGTCGTGCACCGAGCCACGGCGGCCGAATCCGCCACCCAGGTGGATCTTGAACACATCGCACTGCGCCGGCGGCAGACCAGCCGCTTCAGCGGTGGCGGCAAGGGCAGCTTCGCCGTTCTGGGTCGGCGTCCAGACCTCGCAGTGCGCATCGGCAGCGCCGCTGGCGGGCGTGAAACGCGCAGTCGCGTTCATCGGCTCCATCGTTGCGTGGTTCTGGTAGGGGTAGGCGTATACCGCTTCGATGCGGCGCGCCGCGCGGTCGAGAGCGGCCTTGGCGTTGCCTTTTGCATTGCCGACTGCCGCCTTGTCGGCGGTCAATCCGCCGGTCAGCATCGCGTCGATGTCGGCTTGCTGAATCCTGCCATTCGGTCCGAAGTCCCATTCGACCGGCAACGCATCGAGCGCGGTCTTGGCGCGCCACCAGGTGTCGGCAACCACCGCTACGGCGTCGTCACCAACCGGCACCACTTTCTTGACACCCGGCATCCCCACCACCTTGCCGGCATCGAATTTCGCCAGCTTGCCGCCAAAAACGGGGCAGGCAATGATGGCCGCGTTCAGCATGCCCGGCAATTTCAGGTCGGCACCATAGATCTGGCGGCCGGTGGTCTTGTCGATGGTGTCGAGCCGTGCGAGTCGCTTGCCGGCCAGTGTCCAATCCTTCGGATCTTTCAGCGCGACATCGGTCGGCGGCTGCAACGCCGCGGCCGCAGTGGCCAGCTTGCCGAAGCTGATGCTGCGCGCCGAGCCGGCGTGTTTGACAACGCCTTTGCTGACCGTGCATTGGCTGGCCGGCACCTGCCAGCCGTTGGCCGCCGCCTGCACCAGCATCATGCGCGCCGCTGCGCCGCCCTTGCGCACATACTCGTGCGACTCGCGGATACCGCGGCTACCGCCGGTCGAGTAGCTGCCCCAGACCCGTTTGCGCGCCAGATTCTCGCCAGGTGTCGGGTACTCGGTGCTGACCCGGGCCCAATCGCAGCCCAGTTCCTCGGCCACCAGCTGCGCCAGGCCGGTCAGTGTGCCCTGGCCCATCTCCGAGCGGGCAATGCGAATGATGACCCGCTCGTCGGGCTGCACCACGACCCAGGCATTGATCTCAGGCCCGCTGCCGCTGGCCGGTGTCTTGCCGGAGACGGGCAGTGCGGTCGCATAGTCCGAGTGGCCGTCGCGGGTCGCTGCGCCAGCGCTCAGGGGAAAGCCGATCACCAGCGAGCCGGCGGCGACGCCGGCGATGAAATCGCGCCGCCGGATGCGCGGGTTGTCGGCGCCTTCGGCCGATTGCCGCCCGGACGGCCGTGCAACGCCAGGTCGGTTCGCGCTCATGAGGTGCTCCTGACGATGTGCACGATGTCCAGGCCAGCCGTGCGCATGCCGCCCGCCGCCTGCTTGATTGCGGCGCGCACGCGGTTGTAGGTGCCGCAGCGGCAGATGTTGGTGATCGATGCGTCGATGTCGGTGTCGGTCGGTTGCGGCTTGTCCTTCAACAAGGCCGCAGCTGCCATGATCATGCCGCTCTGGCAATACCCGCACTGCGGCACGTCGTTCGCCACCCAGGCCTTTTGCAGCGGATGGTCGCCGTTCGGTGTCAGCCCCTCGATCGTCACGATCTTCTGATTGGGCTGCACCGCCGACACCGGCAGCACGCAACTGCGCACCGGTGCGCCGTCGAGGTGCACGGTGCACGCGCCACATTGCGCAATGCCGCAACCGTATTTGGTGCCGGTCAGGCCGAGTTGTTCTCGGATCACCCACAGCAGCGGGGTGTCGGGCTCGGCATCGTGCTCGTGCACCTGCCCGTTCACATTCAATCGCGCCATCGCAGGTCTCCATCGGCATGTTGCGGAGACCGGATGATGCCCGCTCCCTTCGTCTATGCAAAGGGCCCGGGTATTCCGACCCTAGGCTGCTTTCCAGAAGATGTAATCAGCCTGGTATTTGACCGTCTGCTTGCTGCCGATTGCGCTGCTGTCGCAGACCGCTGCCGGGGCGACGCCGCCTCGCGTGGCGACTCGCTGGATGTAGGTGACCCCGTTCATCGCGCCGGCACTGCTGGCCGGATTGGCCTTGACGAGCTGCATCGGGATGTTGCCGCTGCCACCCGGCGCCGTGGCCAATTGCGTACCGGTGATCTTCGAACCGTCGGTCGATGCCCAGGTGGCAGGTGGGCCGTAGTAGGTGCCGAGCTTGGCGCCGCCGCGGCTGTTCAGGTCAGCCTGCGGCCCGACGAAGACCCATTCGTGGGCGTTGGCGACATTCGCCTTGGCCCGGCATTCATAGGTGATGTCGCCGGCGCCGATGGTGTGCATGGCGACCATGTGGCCGGTCGGCACCTTGACGGCATCGGGGAGGGCGCTCTGGTCAAAAGCCGTCATGTGTGACGACGTCATGCCCGCGCATGCGGTGATCAGGGCCAGCGGAGCGAGTACGAAAAGGGTGTTGGAACGCAGCAACATGACAATCTCCAGAAGGTTGAGGTGGCAGGCCAGCCAGCGTCTGGCCCACACCGAGTACTAGTGCCGAGATCGTTCGGCAGATGCAGCGTGCCGAAAAAATAAATCGAGCGTCCGGCTGGATTCAGACCGTGTGCGTCGGCGCCGCGCAAAGCTTGCTGCCGATCAGCTGTTTGCTGATCTGCCATTGCTCGGCTTCGTCGAATGCAACCAGAAACCGCACTTCACCACTGCACAAGGTAGCGATTGGCAGACCGTTCTCGAACATCAGCCGGTTGCCGGACAGCCGCGGCAGCTTGTC
Organism: Ideonella sp.; assembly: GCA_039932405.1. GTDB lineage: Bacteria > Pseudomonadota > Gammaproteobacteria > Burkholderiales > Burkholderiaceae_C > Ideonella_A. The sequence continues at coordinate 14,582 of JBDTQC010000015.1, read as the reverse complement.
GCCGGGGATCAGAATGCCGAGCAGATTGAGCGGGTCGACGGCCGACAGGCAGATGCGCTCCTGGCTGGCAGACGGTGGCGTCTTGCGCAGCGCCGTGACGGCCTCGGGCAGTGCGAACTGCTCGCCCGAGAACCCGCTGACAAAGCGGCCACCGCGCACTTCGCCGCGAGCTTCCAGCCGGCGCAGCACATCGTGCAGCTCGCGCCACGGCGGCAGATTGTCCTCGCGCTCGATCAGCTTGCGAAAGACCACACCGTAGCGCCGCAGCAGCACCCGCGCGACATGTTCGACGTGCGGCGCGCCCAGCCCGAGCGAAGGGCCGTTGGTCAGCGCTACGCGCCGCGTCAGCGACCACCGGCCGGCAGCGTCGATCGGATCGATGCCGGCGCGGCGGCGCGCCAGTTTCTGGCGTTTTTCTTCGGGCATCACCAAGGCGCGTAAACCGGCGAACGAGTCGCAAGTGACCAATCCACCGGCTACCAGTTCGGCCAGCGCCTGCTCGGCTTCGACACCGAGCAGGCCGGAATCGCGGAGCAGGTCGGCGAAGAAGCTGGCGCCGTGCTCCTGCAATACCTTTCGCAGCCGTGCCGCTTTGCCCGAGAGTGCGGCTTCGTCGTTCTCCGCCGGTCGCCCTGGCTGTTGCCAGTGCGCCAGCGTGCTGCGTTCGGTCAGGACGATCGGCGTGCCGCGCACCGGGCCGCTCTTGCGAACCGTTGCCGCGGGCGCGATGTCGGCTGTGTCGCGTGTGTCCGTCAGGCGCGCCCAGGCCACTTGACCCGCGCTGCACAGCTTGTCGAGCATTGCCGGCTCGTAGTCCCTGATGCGCACAGCGAGCAGATCGTCTTCCCAGGCGGCTGCCGGTGCCGCATGGCCCTCGAGCTGGCGCACCACGTCGATCAGGCCGGCTTCGCCTTCGCGGCGTTCATCGCTGCTCGATGCCGCCAGTTGATGCCAGCGCAACAGAAACCGCATGAACTGGGCCGGTGCGACGGCCCGGATTGCGGCGCGCCGCCGGTCGCGGGTCTGGCGATGAATGCGCGCCAGCAGCCGTCGGTCGCACCATTCATCGGCGCCTGGTGCATTGAAGGCGCCGCGCATCACCGCCCCTTCGGCTTCGAGCGCGAGCAGTGCCGGCAGCACCGCGTCGGCGCTCAGGCCGAGCGGCTCGGCGAGCCTGGTTGCGTCGACCGGTCCGAGCAGATCGAGCCGGCTGCGCAGGATCTCGCGCAATGCATGGTCAGGCGTCGGGATCGGAGTCGAAACGGCGTCAATCGGCGGCTCGCACGCGATTGAAGGAAAGAGCGCATGCCACTCATGCAGCCGTTCCGCCGCCACCAGCACGCAGCGATCGCCAGGCATCGAGCGGCAGGCGCGGCGCTGCTGCGTCAGCGTGTCCATCAACGCGTCGGTACCGGCGGCCTCGGAAACAGTCAAAAAACCAGATACGACCAAGGCATCGTGCAACTCGTCGGCCGATTCGATTGGTGGCCAGATCTGTTCGCGCACCGCTGCAATGGCATGCGCATCGAGGCGCCCCAAATCAGCGGCCGTTTGAAAGCCCGCGGTCGGCTGGGTGGCAACCGCCTTGGTGCGCCGTTCCTCGGCGGCGCCATCGTCGAGAAATGCATACGGCTTGGCATTCAGGATGGCATGCGACAACGGCGAGGGTGTGGTCAGCTCGCGGGTCACAACCGTGACTTGTCCGCGCTCGATGCGTTTCAGCAGGCGCACCAGGCCGTCGGCATCCATGGTCTCGTGCAGGCAGTCGTGCAGGGTCTGTCGCACCATCGGGTGGTCGGGAATCTCGCGTTCGCCGACGATGTTCTCCGCGCAGGCCAGCTGGTCCGGGAAAACCACCGTCAGCATGTCCTGCGCATCAGCGCGCTGGAATTGCGGCGGTACCCTGCGCCCGCCATTCATGCGGCGCACCGCCAGCGATGCGCTTGCATTCCAGCGCCAGCGGGTACCGAACATCGGCGCGTCGAGCAGCGCCTGGGTCAGCAGCGCCTGTGCGCTCGAGGACTTCAGATAGTGCACGACCTCGTCGAGCGGGAAACTGTGCGATGGCCCGAGCGACAACACGATGCTGTCTTCCAGCGCACTGGCCTGCAACTCGAAATTGAACTTGCGGCACATGCGCTTGCGCAGCGCCAGACCCCAGGCCCGGTTGAGCCGCGAGCCGAACGGCGAGTGAATGACCAGATGGGTATCGCCGACTTCGTCGAAAAATCGCTCGAAAACGATGCGCTGCTGGTTCGGCAACACACCGAGTGCCGCCTTGGCTGCGCCGAGGTAGGTGGCGAGCTGCTGAGCTGCAGGGGCGGGCAGTTGCAGGTGATCGTGCAACCAGCTCGTGCAGGCATCGACGCCGGCTTCCAGCCTGCCATCGGCCGCCTCCATCAGACGCGACACCGCATGGCTCAGCTCATCGCTGCGTCCGAGGCTTTCGCCGAGCCAGAACGGCAGCGTCGGCGGCTGCCCGGCGGCATCGTGAACCATCACCTTGCCGGTCTCGATCTTGGCGATCCGGTACGAGGTATTGCCGAGCTGGAAGATGTCGCCGGGCAGGCTTTCGAACGAAAAGTCCTCGTTCAAGGTGCCCACGCGATGGCCTTCGGGCAGCAGGACCACCTCGTAGTCGAACTGGTCGGGGATCACGCCCGCGTTGGTGACGGCGGCCAGCTTGGCGCCGCGGCGCGTGCGCAGCATCCGGTTGACCGCGTCGAAATGCAGGTAGGCGCCGCGACGGCCGAGCCGGCTGCTGTAGCCCTCGGCAAGCATCTGTACCACCTGCTCGAAGGTCTGCAGTGTCAATTGCCGATATGGTTGGGCAAGGCGAAATCGGTCGTAGAGCTCGTCCAGCGGCCACTCGCGGCAGGCCGTCTCGGCAACGATCTGCTGCGCCAATGCGTCCAGCGGCTCGTGCGGCACGTGAATGTGATCGAGCTCGGCACGCCGCACCGCATCGAGCAGCGCGCTGCATTCGAGCAGATCGTCCAGCGAGAGCGGGAACAAGCGGCCCTTCGGAATGGCACCGATCGCGTGGCCGGCGCGACCGACCCGCTGCAGCAAGGCGTTGATGGTGCGTGGAGAGCCGAGTTGGCAGACCAGATCGATATCGCCGATGTCGATTCCCAGTTCGAGTGAACTGGTGGCGACCAGCGCCTTCAGTTCGCCACGCTTCAACCGCTGCTCGGCGTGCAAGCGGTGCTCGCGTGACAGGCTGCCGTGATGGGCCATGACATGCTGCTCGCCGATCCGTTCCGCCAAGTGGCGTGCAACGCGTTCGGCGACCCGGCGCTGGTTGACGAAGATCAGGGTCGTCCGGTGCTGGTGGCTGAGCTCGGCCAGCCGGTCGTACAGTTCGTCCCAGACTTCGGTGGCCATCACGGCGCCGAGCGGTGAACGGGGCATTTCGAGTGCCAGGTCTCGTTCGCGCACATGACCGGTGTCGATGATCTCGACCGGATCGCTGCGGTCGCCGATCAGGAAACGCGCCATTTCATCGAGCGGCTTGACCGTTGCCGACAGACCGATCCTGACCAGCGGCCGCTGGCACAAGGCCTCCAGCCGCTCCAGGCTCAGCATCAGGTGCGAGCCGCGCTTGCTGCCGGCCACCGCATGCAGTTCGTCGATGATCACGCTCTTGACCGACTTCAGCATCGCGCGGCCCGAATCGGAAGTCAGCAGGATGTACAGCGATTCGGGCGTCGTCACCAGAATATGCGGTGGACGGCGGCGCATCTGTTCGCGCTGCGCGGTCGGCGTGTCGCCGGTGCGAACGGCGTCACGGATACCCGGATCCGACAGCCCCATCGCCAGCAGTTGCGCGCGAATGCCCTCGAGGGGCTGCTGCAGGTTGTTGCGGATGTCGTTCGACAGCGCCTTCAAGGGCGACACATAGACGACATGCACGGCATCGGCCAGGCCGTGCGCCAGCCCTTCGACGACCAGGTCGTTGATCGCCGACAGGAAGGCCGCGAGCGTCTTGCCTGAACCCGTCGGCGCGGCAATCAAGGCGTGGTGGTGCCGTGCGGTGACTGGCCAGGCGCGGCGCTGGATTTCGGTCGGCTGACCAAAATGCGACTGTAACCAGGCGCCGACCGCAGGGTGGAACGGGATGGCTGGGTCGGCATTCGCTGCCGGGCGTTTCACGGGAGCGACGACGGACATGGCGCCCATTGTGGCGGCAAGCGATCGGGCGTGACTCGCCGGCCCGCCATCCCCGGGTCAGTCGAAGGTGATGCCTTGCGCCAAGGGCAGTTCGGTCGAGAAATTGATGGTGTTGGTGGTGCGCCGCATATATTGCTTCCAGGCATCGGATCCGCTTTCGCGGTCGCCGCCGGTTTCCTTCTCGCCGCCGAAAGCGCCACCGATCTCGGCGCCGCTCGGTCCGATGTTGACGTTGGCCATGCCGCAATCGGAGCCGGCCGCAGACAGAAAGGTCTCGACCTCGCGCAGGTCGTTCGAGAAGATGCACGACGACAGGCCCTGCGGCACATCGTTGTGGATGGCGATCGCCTGCTCGAGGTGTTGATAGGTCAGCACGTACAGCAGCGGTGCAAAGGTCTCATGGCGAACGACTGCGGTCTGAGCCGGCATGTCGACGATCGCCGGCTGCACATAGAAGGCTTGCGCAGAAAGATCCTGCAGCACGCGTTGGCCGCCGATCAGCAACTGGCCTCCCTGATCGATCGCCGTGAGGATCGATTGCTGCATCGCGTCGAAGGCGGCCTGGTCGATCAGCGGCCCGACCAGCGTGGCGGGATCCAGCGGGTTGCCGATGCGCAGGCTGGCGTAGGCTTTCAGCAGCTGATCGAGCAAAGCCTGTTTTACCGTGTCATGCACGATCAACCGGCGCAGCGAGGTGCAGCGCTGCCCGGCGGTGCCGACCGCGCTGAACAGGATCGCCCGCACGGCCATGTCGAGGTCGGCGGCGGGCGTCACGATCATCGCGTTGTTGCCGCCGAGTTCGAGGATGCGCTTGCCGAATCGTCTGGCGACGCGGGGGCCGACTTCGCGCCCCATCCGTGTCGATCCGGTGGCCGAGACGAGCGCGATCGACGGGTGGTCGACCAGCGCCTGCGCCAGTGCCGATCCGCCGATCACGATCTGCGCCAGGCCTTGCGGCGCCCTGTCGCCGAAGCGGTCGATGGCGCGCTCGAGCGCCTTGAACGTGGCCAGACCCGACAGCGGTGCCTTTTCGGACGGCTTGAAGATCACCGGATCGCCGCAGACCAATGCCAGCGCGGCATTCCAGGCGAAGACCGCGCTCGGGAAATTGAATGCGGTGATGATCGCCACCGGCCCGAGCGGGTGGTATTGCTCCATGATGCGGTGGCCGGGGCGCTCCGAGACAATCGTGCGGCCGCACAGCTGGCGCGATTGGCCGAGCGCGAATTCGCAGATGTCGACGCCCTCCTGGACCTCGCCGCGACCCTCCTCGAGGATCTTGCCAGCTTCGATCGAGACGATGTAGCCGATCTCGTTCTTGGCTGCGCGCAGTTCCTCACCCCACAAGCGCACCAGTTCGCCGCGCGCCGGTGCGGGCACCATCCGCCACGCGCGAAATGCGGCCGTGGCGCTGTCGATGATGGCGTCCATCTCCGCTGCCGGTGTTTCGTGCAGCCGAGCCAGTTCGATACCGTCGACCGGTGAGCGAACCGGCAGCGAGCCACCAGCACATTCACCCTGGCTGAAGCCGCAGCGTTCGAGTACGACAGACAGATCGTTCATCTTGATCCTTGTTGCATTCAATGCTCGACCATTTCGCCAGCCCGAGCAGTCGAAATGATGTCTTCGACCCCGAGCCCGGCGTAGATGTGCCCGACCTTGGTCGACAGGAACTGGCCCAGTGGCACTTGCTCCGGGCCGATAAAACCCTTGGCCGGGAGTTTGCCCTGCAGCAGCAACTCGAACACGCCGACCACACCGGCTGCGGTGGTCATCTCGATGGCAGTGCGCTTGCTGCCACCCAGCGACGAGCCGAAAATTCGCGCGACCCGGGTTTCCTGCTCGAAACGCCCATCACGCAGCCCCGATGCGGCGGCGAAAACGATCACCACGTCTTCCCGGCTGTGTGGCACCGCGTGCTCGAGCACCTGGCGCAGCAGGTCGCGGCGTTCGACCAACCGCAAGTCGTGCAACAGGAAATGCATGGCGTCGCGGTGTCCGGGATAACGAATCGTCTTGTAGTCGAGGTTCCTGACCTTGCCAAGCAGGCCCTCACACAAGCTGCCGAGGCCGCCTGATGTGTTGAAGGCCTCGAACGCTTCGGCATCGAGCGTGAAGGTCTCATGCCCTTCCAGCGGCTGCACGCCAACCAGCTCGCCGTTGACGATCGCGTCGCAGGGATTGCAGTATTCATTGATGACGCCGTCGATGCTCCAGGTGAAGTTGTAGCGCAGGCTGTTGGTGGCATTGCGGGTCAGCGCGCCGACTCGCAAGCGCAGGTCGATCAGTTCGTCGAACCGGCTTGCAAGGTGCGCGCCAAGCATGCCGATGACGCCGGGTGCCAAGCCGCATTGCGGCATCAGCATCGAGGTCGCCCTGTCCGCGATCGCCCGTATCACCCGCGTCGACGCCACGTCTTCGGTCAGGTCGAAATAGTGCGTGCCGCAGGCTGCAGCGGCACCGGCGACGCGCTGCGCCAGGAAGAACGGCAGGCAGTTGATGACGACGTCGTGCGCGCTGAGCGCGGCAGTCAAGGCCTCGGTGTTGTCGACGTCGAGCGTTGTTCGGCGGATCAGCGCGTCGGGCGGCGTGTTGAAGGCGGCGTGTTGATCGGCCAGGGTCACGGGCAACCGATGATGTTCGGCGAGCATGTCGGCGACGGTGCTGCCGATCTTGCCGGCGCCGAGAACCAGAACCTTGTCGATCTGCAGTGCGCTCATTTTGTCCCCTTGTGAAGTCATCGATCGTTCAATGACTTTAGGTCGAGCTTCGGTCGAGCGCCAGCGCACAGAATGTCGAAAAGAAGGCCTGTTTCGTCGAAACGACGAGGCGTTCGGTCGGAGTGAGTCAACAGCGCCTTCGCCACACTGGCGCGCGCGCCACAATCGAAGACTCGTTGATGAAAGCACGCATGGAAACGCAGCTCGATGAACTCGATCGCCGCCTGCTCGCGTTGCTGCAGGCCAATGCCCGCGAGCCCGCTGCCGAACTGGCGCGCAGGCTGAACCTTGCACGAACCACCGTGGTCGCGCGAATTGCGCGGCTGGAGCGCATCGGCATCGTTGCGGGGTATGGTGTGCGGCTCGGCCAGCGGCTGGAAAACAGCGGCTTGCGCGCATTCTGCGGCCTTGCCGTCGGCGCGAAAGATGCCGCGGCGGCGATGCGCGCGCTTGAGTGGATTCCTGAAGTCGAAGAAGTCTGGGCCGTCAGCGGACCGTTCGACTACATGGTGCTGATGCGTTGCGAGAGTGCCGAAGCCCTGGATCGGCTGCTCGACCGTCTGGGCCAGATCGACGGGGTGAAACAGACCCAGACTTCGGTCGTCCTGCGCCGGAAGATCGACCGCCGCAGCGAGCTTGCGGACGGTCGGGATCTTCCGTGACTCTGAAAGGCTGATCAGCTTTTCAGCTTTTCAGCTTCTCAACTTGTCGCTGGTCGGCATGCCGGTCAGATAGCCGACTGCGGCGCTGTAGCCGTTGTTGTAGTTGGCATTGATCAGCGGACGCAGCGGGCCTTCCAGCGCAGCCGGGATGCCGTCACCAGCGTGCTGGAAATTGCTCAGAACATACGCGAAGCCGTTGACGTCGTCGGCAGCCTGCAGCCCGGTCGATTCGGCTGCAACGGGACACGACAACAAGCGGGTCAGCGCCTTGGTGTCGACGTTGTAGGCCCACAGGAAGTTGTTGACGTGCAGGCTGGTGTCCTCACCGATGAACAGCGTGCGCAGCTTTTCCGAGAATTTCAGGTTGTCCGGCTGCGCGATCTTGTCAACCACGGCCTTGTTGCCCAGCGCGTCGGCACTCGCCAGATCTTCCCCGGTCAGCTCGGCCATCGCGCCCATGTCGATCGGCACCCATTGGCTGTCGATTGCGACGTTGTCGGTGTCGGTCTGGCTGCCTGTCAATTTCAGTGAGTACACCGCGCCCGCTTCGATCTTCTTGTCCAGACCTGCGGCGGTCTGCATCGCCGCGCGGATGCCGCTCATCGCGCTGTACGCGATCTTGTCGCGGACGTTGACGGTCGTTCCCTCCATCTTCGTGAAGACCATGCTGCCTCCCTTGAAGGCCGCGTAGCGGTGGGTTTCGAGGAACGCCGCTGCCGTCTCGCTGCCGGCAACGAACTTGACCCAGTTGGTCGTGCCATTGAAGGCGATCGCGGTGTAGCTGGCGTCGTTGGGGTTGCTCGTCCTGACATCGACGATATCGGTCGATTTCAGGCTGTTGGCGAGCGCCTTGACCACATCGCTGGTCGAGTGACCTAGGCGAATCCAGCGCAGCGTACCGGCGCCGCCGTTGGTCTTGGAGGTCAGCGTCCATTTCGCCACGTAGAGCGTTCCAGCGCTCAGGTCGCGGGCCTTGTCGGCGATGAACAGGAACAGCGCGCCATTGGTCGCGTCGTCGCCCATCAAGACGGTTCGTTCATCCGGCATCACCTGCACAAGCTCGTGCGAGATGCGGCCCAGGCAGTAGTGTTTCTTGATCGAACCGGTGCCGTCCGGGCTGACAGTCACCTCGGGCAGGTGGCCATAGTTGTAGGCCCTGGCGGTGCTCGGGTTGCCGTACAGGTTTTGGCTGAACTCGGCCAGAAAGCCGGGCGCGACCAAGCTCGCGTCGGGCTCGTATTCCTCGCTCGACAAGTGCGTGTTCCATGGTGACAGGCTGGCACCACAGGTGATCCACAGCCCGTTGGCGGCGCTGGTGTCGACGTTGTGGTACTTGACCAGCTTGAGCTCTCCTGTGGTCTTGTTCTGATCGAGGGTCAACACGGCGATCTGGGAGGGCAAGATGCCGTACTGGCTCTTTCCTGCCTGGTCGACTGAGGTGTATTCAAATTGCACCACCGCGAAGACCGTGTTGCCATCGATGCCGGCGACGGTGGGATTGGCCAGCGTCAACAGCGAGGTGCCGTCCGGGCTGTCGGAGAAGAACTGACGCGGCGAGGCCCCGCTGCGATCCACGATTGGCGCATTCACGATGTTGTAGTAGCCACCAGCAAGCGTCGTACCGCCCTTGCCGTCTGGTACCTGAGTGCCTGTCATGAAGAAGGGTTTGTAGCCCAGTGCGAATGTTTGCGTGCTGCCGTCGCTCAGCGTGGCAACCACGCTGGATTTGACTGATGTGGTTGCCATAGCGGCGGCATCGGCCATTGTTGGGGCCGCCATGCCGCTGAACCTCAGCGACGTGACGGTGATGCCGGCATCTTCGCCGCCGCCGCAAGCTGCGAGCAGCGTCGAAGCCCCGGCCGTGCCGACGAGAGGAAACAGCGGAATGCCCGAGAAGAGTTTCAGCGCCTGACGGCGCGAAAAGGTGGACGAAGTGCTCATGCGATTCGATTGCCAGTGGTTGTGAAGCTGGCACCGTAATCACCGCATGTGAATTGCTGATGACAATCGTCAACTGATCGGAGAACACGACGATCGTTTGGGGACGGAACACATCGTGCTGCGGGCACATTCCGAGAGCGCACCGGCGCGTTGCCACCAACCCCTTCTGCTTGCAGGAAAGATCAGCGGTCGACGTTCGCGTCGGCCACCGTCAGCGCCGTCATGTTGACCAGCCGTCGCACGGTGGCACTGGCCGTCAGAATGTGCACCGGTTTGGCGGCGCCGAGCAAGACCGGGCCGATCGCGATGTTGCCGCCGGCAGCCGTCTTCAAGAGGTTGTACGCGATGTTCGCCGCGTCGAGGTTCGGGAAGACCAGCAGATTGGCGTCGCCAGTCAGGGCACTGTGGGGCATCACCTTGTCGCGTGCCTTGCCGTCGAGCGCCACGTCGCCATGCATTTCGCCGTCGACCTCAAGCCAGGCGGCGTGGGTTTTCAGCAACTGCAGGGTTTCGCGCATCTTCAACGCGGTGGGTCGATCGCTGGTGCCGAAATTCGAATGCGACAGCAGTGCGACCTTCGGCGTCAGGCCAAAGCGCAGCATCTCTTCAGCGGCCATCAGCGTGATCCGGGCCAACTCCAGGGCGCTGGGGTCGTAGTTCACGTGGGTGTCGACCAGGAACACATGGCGGCCCGGCAGCAACAGCCCATTCATGCAGGCGTAGACCGGCACCGACTGCAAGGGGTCATCGGCATTGCCGAGGCGTTTGCCTATCACCTGATCGATGTAGTGCAGGTGCTGGTTGGTCGTTCCCCAGGTACCGCAGATCAGGCCGTCGACACCGCCGGTCTGCACCATCATGGCGCCGATCAGGGTCAGGCGCCGGCGCATCTCGATCTTGGCGGTCTGTACTGTATGGCCTTTGCGTTCGGTCATGCGGTGGTAGAGCTGCCAGAACTCGCGGTAGCGGTGGTCCTGCTCGACATTGACGATGTCGTAGTCGAGTTCTTCCTTCAGCCGCAGGCCGAACTTTTCGATGCGCTGCGCGATGATGGCCGGACGCCCGATCAACGTTGGCCGTGCAATGCCTTCGTCGACGATGATCTGAACGGCGCGCAGCACCCGTTCTTCTTCGCCTTCGGCGAATGCGACGCGCTTTTTCTGTGCCCGGCGGGCTGCGTCGATGATCGGCTTCATCATCGTGCCCGACGCATAGACGAAGCGCTGCAGTTTGTCCCGGTAGGCGTCGAGGTCGTCGATCCGACGCAACGCCACGCCACTCTCGGCCGCGGCTTTGGCCACGGCCGGTGCAATTTTCGTCATCAACCGCGGATCGAATGGTTTAGGGATCAGATACTCGCGGCCGAAGCTGAGTTGCTCGCCGACATAGGCGGCCGCCACCTGTTCGCTCTGCTCGGCCTGGGCCAGTTCGGCTATCGCGTGAACGGCGGCGATTTCCATCTCATCGGTGATCGTGGTGGCGCCGCAGTCGAGTGCACCGCGAAAGATATACGGGAAGCACAAGACGTTGTTGACCTGGTTCGGATAGTCGCTGCGCCCGGTGGCCATGATCACGTCGTCGCGTACCCCATGTGCATCCTCAGGGGCGATCTCGGGATTCGGATTGGCCAGCGCAAAAATCACCGGACTGGGCGCCATTGATTTCACCATCTCAGGCTTCAGCACGCCACCCGCCGACAAGCCAAGAAATACGTCGGCGCCAACCATCACATCGGCCAGATGTCGGGCGTCGGTCTTTTGCATGTACTGGCGCTTGTCGTCGTCCATCAGTTCGGTGCGGCCCTCGTAGACCACACCGGCCAGGTCGGTCACGAAGACGTTCTCGCGCTTCAGGCCAACCTTCAGCAACAGGTTCAGACAGGCCAGTGCTGCGGCGCCAGCGCCGGAAGCCACAAGCTTCACATCGCTGATGTTCTTGCCCGCAACTTTCAATCCGTTCAGCATCGCCGCGGCAACCGTGATCGCCGTGCCATGCTGATCGTCGTGAAAGACCGGAATCTTCATCCGCTTGCGGAGTTCGCGCTCGACATAGAAGCAGTCGGGCGCCTTGATGTCTTCCAGATTGATGGCGCCGAATGTGGGCTCGAGTGCGGCAATCACCTCGACCAGCTTTTTCGGATCCTTCTCGTCGATCTCGATGTCGAACACATCGACGCCGGCGAACTTCTTGAACAGCACGCCTTTGCCTTCCATCACCGGTTTGGCGGCCAGCGGTCCGATGTCTCCCAGACCCAGCACCGCGGTGCCGTTGGTGATCACGCCAACCAGGTTGCCGCGGGCGGTGTATTTGAATGCGTTGACCGGATCGGCGACGATTTCCTCGCACGGTGCGGCCACCCCGGGCGAATAGGCCAGCGCCAGATCGTGCTGGTTGACGACTTGTTTGGTCGCGACAATGGCGATTTTTCCAGGGACCGGAAACTCGTGATAGGCGAGTGCGGCGCGGCGCAGTTCGGCACGCTTCTCGGTGGCTGACAAGGCACTTGCGGCGATTTCGGTCGTGGTTGGCATTGGCATTGGCTTTCAGCAAGGAATGGCGATCGGCGGCGTCTGACCGGCGCGTTGGCAAACCCCTTCAAAACAGGCAGGTGTGCCGCTGTTCAAACCTGAAGAGGGACTGAATTCTGAACCAGGATCGATGTGTTTCGGCGATCGCTCCGCCAGAATCTCGCTGACCGAGTAAATTGTGCGTGTTCAAACGACGTGCCATTCGATCGAGCGCTTGGCGATCGGGTTTACCCCAGACATCGGCCCGTCAACCCGCGGCGACCGCCGACCGTCTGATGGTAGCTGCGTCCGGCTGGCGATATCGGCTTGGCACGGTGACGGGCCCCGGACGTGGTGGTTCGCGTCGAGAATAGGGAAAATGATCAGGGGTTCTTTTTCAGGATATTGACTCCGGTCAATCATCGCGGGCAGCGGTCGGCACGAAGATTTGCGCGTCGGCGCGCCTTTCCGTCGACATCGAAGCATTTGCAGTCATTTAGACAACAACAGGAAACAACATGTTCAAAACGAGTATCCGCTCGGATCGTCCGAACTTCGCCAGCACGACCTTGTCGGCAGTGGGATTGGTTGCCATGACCCTTGCTGCACCCGCAATGGCATGGGAGCCAACCAAGCCGGTCGAGTTCGTCGTTCCGGCCGGCACGGGCGGTGGTGCTGATCAGATGGCCCGGTTGATCCAGGGCATCATCGTCAAGCACAAGCTGATGAAGGAATCGATGATCGTCGTCAACAAGTCGGGCGGCGCTGGCGCCGAGGGCTTCATGGACATCAAGGAAGCCAAGGGCAACCCGAACAAGATCATCATCACGCTGTCCAATCTGTTCACAACGCCGATGGCGACTGGTGTGCCGTTCAACTGGAAAGACCTGACGCCGGTTTCGATGATGGCGCTCGATCAGTTCGTGTTGTGGGTCAATGCCGATTCGCCCTACAAGACGGCCAAGGAATACATCGACGCCACCAAGGCGGCTGGCCCGAACAAGATGAAGATGGGCGGTACCGGCTCCAAGCAGGAAGACCAGATCATCACGGTCGGGCTCGAGAAGGCAACCGGAACGAAGTTCATCTATATCCCGTTCAAGGGCGGTGGCGACGTTGCGGTGCAGCTGGTGGGCAACCACATCAACTCGACCGTGAACAATCCGATCGAAGCCGTCTCGCAGTGGCGTGCCGGCAAGTTGCGGCCGCTTTGCGTCTTCGACGATACGCGCATGCCCTACAAGGAAAAGATTACCGAGATGATGTCGTGGTCCGATATTCCCACTTGCAAAGAGTCCGGTGTCCCGACCGATTACGTGATGCTGCGCGGCATCTTCATGGCCGGTGGTGTCAAGCCCGAAGAGGTGGCCTATTACACCGACCTGCTGAAGAAAGTTCGTGAGACCCCGGATTGGAAGGAGTTCATGGAGAAAGGTGCCTTCAACACGACGGCGCTTTCCGGCCCTGAATTCGTCAAGTGGCTGGGTGGCACCGAGTCCGCGCACAAGCAGTTGATGACTGAAGCGGGCTTCATGGCGAAGTGATCGCGCGGCGCGCGTCGGCGGGCTGAGCCAATGCTGGCGTGGCGATCACGCCCAGCGAGCCTTGCCGCCCCGTGGCGGCAGAGACCTTTCAAGAAAGACACCAGGGTGCGCAAGCGGGTGCGGATGACGTTGTCCGCATGCCGCGCAGTCTGGCAAGCCGCCGATCGTCGGCGGCGCGTCATCGGCCCGATCCGGGCCCGGCAACACAGGATCGAACATGGCAGACCATCAACACTCGAATTCACCGTCCGTCATCAAGAACAACACGATGGATGCGATCGTGGCCGTGATCCTGCTGGTGATCGGCATCGTCGTGGTGGTCGAGGCGCGGCGGCTCGGCGCCGGCTGGGCAGAAGACGGGCCCGGTTCGGGCTATTTTCCGTTCTACATCGGCCTGATCATCTGCATTTCCGCGATCGGGATCTTCTACCAGGCGGTGGCCAGCAAATCCAGGGATACCGGCGTTTTCGTCGATCGGGAGCAACTCGGTCGGGTGCTGTCGGTCTTGTTGCCGGCCTGCGTATTCGTGCTGGCGATCGTGTTTGTCGGCATCTACGTCGCAGCGGCTGTCTACATCACGCTGTTCATGATCATTCTTGGCAAATATTCCAAGGCCAAGAGTGTCATTCTGGGGGTGGCTGTCAGTGCTTTCTTCTTTGTCATGTTCGAAGTCTGGTTCAAGGTGCCCCTCTTCAAGGGCAGCCTCGAGCCATTGAGCTTCCTTGGATACTGAACCCGACCGATCCCCTGCGGAGCTGAAAAATGGAAGCACTCGGTTCACTGCTCGGTGGTTTTGCGGTCATCCTGACCCCGGCCAACATCGGGCTGATGTTCGTCGGCATCATCCTTGGGGTGTTGATCGGCGTCCTGCCCGGCCTCGGAGGCGCCAATGGGGTCGCGATTCTGCTGCCGCTGACGTTCTCGATGTCGCCGACATCGGCGATCGTGATGTTGTCGTGTCTGTACTGGGGCGCCTTGTTCGGCGGTGCGATCACCTCGATCCTGTTCAACATTCCGGGTGAGCCGTGGTCGGTG
>JBDTQC010000014.1:0-19658 GCA_039932405.1 Ideonella sp. | reverse complement strand
AGTCACCGCAATACCGCGCGGCTGGTTCGGGACGGGGAAGTCCCTTTCATTCGTTAGGCCGCACTGTGCGCGATTCTCCGGCATCGACTGTTAAACCTCACACGCACCGTGTGTTCATATGTTCTACCTGATAGGATCAGCGCATGAAATATCAAATCATTTACTCGTCGATTTCCTCGGTTCCAATGGAGCCCGAAGATTTAGAAGAAATTCTGATGCAAGCGCGGAGCAACAATTCCAGGACCGGAATTACTGGTGCGCTCGTCTACGTAGACCGATTTTTTCTCCAGATTCTCGAAGGCGAAAAAGTCAACGTTCAAAACTTGTTTAATACAATATTCGGCGACATCCGGCACGAAGTGGTAACGCTAATACAAGAAACAGAAATCTCGCAATCTGATTTCGCCGACTGGGAGATGGCGTACATCAGCGCAACGCCTGAGGAAATTGCCAAATGGGCGGGTTTAAGTACTACAAGCAGATTACCTGAGGTTATTAGCAATATTCGTCAGAGCCCGGAGAGAGCCTTACAAGTCGCTCAGAACATCCTCTCTATCCTTGCGATTGAGTCAGAACCGCAATCGAAACTCAAATGAGCGAGGTGCGGCCCCACGTTCATGCCGTCGCGCTCCGGCCCACCGGGTGAAGCACTATGTCGAAAGCATCTAAATCGCCAGCCGTCCGTATGCCGACCGCAGCAGAAGATGGGGCAATTACAGCTGCAGCCAAAGCTGTTCCAAACGCTCAGCCGCTCACGGCAAAGCAACTCAGCGCAATGGTTCCGCTGCGCACGCTACGCGGCCGTTCGAAGTCCGATAGCCCTAAGCAACTCGTAGCGGTTCGCTACAGCCAGAGGTAATCGCCTACTTCAAGTTAACTGGAGAAGGCTGGCAATCTCGAATGGATGAACGACTTCAAGTGGACGGATTCAGAAAAGAAGTCCGCGAGCCGCGTATACGAAAAGCCATAATTTCAGAGCTGAACGAACTTGTTCAATCGTTTAAAGCGGACGCGGCAAAAATTACTAACGCGGATGAGCTTTGGACTTTGGTGGATAGTATGAGAAATAAGCGGCATGAATTTGAAGGGAAGTACGAATATCGCTATTCCATACTCATAACAGTTTTTGCGCGTTTAGTGGCTGAGCAAAGAATTTCATCTGATGATTTGGACAAACCAGATGAAGATAAATTGGCCGCTATAACTGCAGGAGCAGAGTTTTTCAGAAGCTGACCCGCAATCATCATGAAGTAAAGTTTGCTTATGTCCAAGCACGAGCCATTCCAACGTGATGAGTGGTCTTGCTGCTCGCGCGGCGTTGGACTAACCATTCGCTCGGCCGGACATTTTGCGACGTAGGGTAAATGCGCTTCATTGCATTCTCGGCCAATTGCCCTGCGCCGCTAAATGCAGGTTATCATTCGTCAGGCCATGCAAATGAATTTATACACTGCCATATTCGCACTTCTCGCCAGTTCGGCCTCTCTGTTTCCGCTGGCCGCACTAGCACAAGTTGAACCGGTCGCCCAGAGTCAATTCGACGGAATATGGATGGTCGGAATCGCTTGCCCGTCAAACACCGAAGACTCCGGCGCCAAAGGCTACAGATTTGACTTTCCCGCAAAAGTCGAGGATGGTGTTTTCTCCGGCTCGCATGGGGAAGAAGGAACTGCGGGTTCCCTCAAGATTGAAGGTCAGATTCCAACCGATGGAAATGCCGAGTTCCGGGCGCGAGGGCGGACAGGGAACCCAGACTACGCCGCCAAGAGGCCGTCGGCCGGTACTCCTTATTCGTACAAGATCAAAGCCCATTTCGAGCGCACCAGCGGCACCGGATCCCGAATTGGAGTTCGCGTATGCGATTTCACATTCACAAAACAGTAGCCCAGCAAATTCAAACGGTCGCCGCAGGGCCAAGCACCGGGGGGACGGCGTCTCGATCGGGGACATGGTCGAAGAAGGCCGGCGCTGATCGTCCCAGAGTCCCGCGAGGCCCGAGATGCCCCGCACGCACAGGAACCGCAGTCCGACCGGCGTCAGCGGGATGGGTGATCGGCGCGTCGGTCACGCTGCCGTGGTTCTTTGCGGACGAGGCTACGCTGTTCACCGAAGGGCTGCTCGACAGGCTGGACGAGCAAGCAATATTTGTCTAGGCCTCGGAAGGCAAACCTAGGCATACTTGCGCCGCAATTTCCGCAAATCGCAAGGAACGGAGACAACATGAGCCTCAAGATCACGTCTGCAGTAGCCATCGCATTTCTTGCTGGCCTTGCTCTTTCACCACTTTCGCAGCATGCGATGTCCGGCGCGCACGCTCAGGCGGCGCCGCTCGCGCCCGCGATGATTGATCTGATGGCTCTCATGCACGCTGACCTCCCGACCACGCCCAACCCGGAGATGAACGCGCGAGGGCTAGTGACGACTGACAACGCCACGATCGGCATTCAGTCGGGGAATGTCGCCAAGCACCAGCATCCCAAGACCGATGAGATTCAATACATCATCGAAGGAAGCGGCGCTATGTGGCTGGGTGGCGAGCGCAAGGAGTTCAAGCCTGGAACGTTGATCATCATTCCCAAAGGCACGGCTCATGGCGGCACCATCGTCACGAGTGGCCCGGTCAAGGCTATCGCCATAAAGATTCCGCCGCAGCCGAAGGACGATACCGTCTTCCTCAACTGAGCGAAGTCATGCGAGCGCAGAGGCACTGAGGCCGGAACCCGATGCATGCGGTGGTGAAATGATACGAACCGCTCGGTTGCGCTCCATTTTCCCGTCGGGGTTGGGGCACGATCGTCGACATATCGCCTCCCAGCTCGATGGCACAAAAAGTCCTCGCCTCGTTTGAAGACGCCGCGCGGGCAAACTGCGTTGACATTTTTGTTCGAACCGACGGCACGTTCGGCTTCGAGGAATTCCGCGCCAATCTGGACGCTGGCATCGGCTGGAATAGCGTTGCGCGGTACTCGCACCTCATATTCACCTCCGGCGAGGCAGCGCTTTGTGAGGCCCAGGCACTTGTTTCCTGGATGAATCCATCTGAAAGATGGCGTTGGTAGTTCCGACAGTTACTGTCCCGACCGGATTCCGCCGAGTAGCTCTTGGAAGCCGGTTGAGGCTTTTCTTCACCGCCGACGAGCACGGTTGTTCCTTGCCGCTCGACTGTGCTGATCACCAGTCGCGTCTCGGCGTCAGCTGAAGGCTGCGAAAGCAAACTTTGTACTAGGAAATCAGTTCCAGTTTCTCTAACAATGGAGCCCGAATGGCCGATCCTCCTTCCCCCGAAGAAACCGCACTGTGGCAGCGTCGGCTTGCGGCGCAGGCGAACAACCGTGCTTGGCGACTTTCCGAGGCGTCAAGCCGCTCGGCACTCGAAGATGAAGAAATGCTGCAGGCAGCTCACGCGGCGATGCACTTCTGGAAAATCATCGGCAGCCCAGGAAACCGGGCTCATGCCGCATTGCTCGTGGCCCATGTCTACGCGTTGCTGAAGTTACCCAATCCAGCCGCGTACTACTGGGCGCAGTCAGAGCCGTTCTTCCTTCAGAACGAGTGCGAGCCGTGGGAAAAGGCTTGTGCCTTCGCAGTCAAGTCCAGCGTGGCGGCGGCAGCCGGACAGGCAGATCTCCACGCAAGCAGCTATCGGGAGGCTGAGCAACTCATCGCGGCCCTTCCTGACCCAGAAGACCGGGAAATCCTCCATGCCACATTGCGTGTCGTTCCTCAGCCCATCTCGGGACTGGGCACCAGCCCAGGCCCGGCGTAATGCCGTCGGCCCGCTCGGCTCGCCTTCAGTCGAGCGGGCGAGCCGTTGTTCGTCGTAGGGGGAGGGCGCAATCAACAGGAGAACACCGATGCGATTCATCATCACGGCACAGGCAGGCGCAGACGAAACGACAGTCGACCAGGATGCGGGTTTCGACGAGAAACTGTTCGCCGCCCACATGAGATTCAATGAAGAATTGCACAAGGCAGGTGTGTTGGTTGCATGCGAAGGGTTGAACCCTGCGGCAAAGGGTGCGCGCGTCGCAGTTTGCGGGGGCAAGCGACAGGTCGTCGATGGCCCTTTCGCCGAGTCGAAGGAACTGGTTGGCGGCTTCTACATCATCGATGTCGATTCGCTCGAAGACGCCATCCAATGGGCGCTGCGCGCGCCCGTCGGAATGCATTTCGACGACGTGTTGGAAATTCGCCAACTGACAGGCGCAGGTGATATTCCATCGGAAATTCTTGAGATCATGAGTGCTGCAGCGCCGACTTGGAGCACTTCCTGGAAAGCCAGAGGGTAGTCAGACGCCTGCCGGACTTTTTCAGCGCTCAGAACGAAGATTGGTTCGTCAGTGCGTTGCTTGCCTTTTCATGAGTAGGGCGTCTTGTGACTCTCTTCAGCTCCGCGCTCGCCTTGGTTCTCGTCATCGCGGCACACAGCGCCTTGGCTGAACCCTGTGCGAACGACGACTACGAGGCCCACGTCAGCGGCGTTTCTCAGTGTTTGCTGATGCGTCGCTACGGATCAGCCGAGCCAGAGGCAATGGTCGTGTGGCTTCATGGCGACGTGTCTTCCGGAGGGCCGGCTAACTATCACTTTGCGCTGGCGCAGGAGGCGGCCACCCAGCTCGCTCCGGTAAAGGTTCTTTCAGTCGCCCTTGTTCGTCCGGGCTACCCGGATGGAACAGGAGAGTCGTCTTCGGTCGCGTTGTTGCACAGTGGCCGCTCGGACCACTACACCAGGGAAAACCTGACTGAAGTTGGTGCGGCCATCGAACGACTGCGGGCGCACTTCAAGCCGAAGACCGTTGTACTTGTCGGCCACTCCGGCGGAGCCGCCACAGCCGCAGTCCTGCTGGGGATGAAGCCCGGGCTGGCCGATGCCGCCGTTCTGGTCTCATGCCCGTGCGATCTGGTTGCCTGGCGCGCCGGTCGCCGCGAGTGGGGCCGAAGCGAGGACCCGATCAAATGGGTCACGCAGATCAGCAGGTCCACCAAGGTCATCGCCTTGACCGGCACGCGCGACGACAACACGTCATCCGCACTGGCCCGAACTTATGTGGACGCGCTGCAGTCGCGCGGAATAGATGCGCGATTTCAGGCACTGCCGGGTGAAACCCACAACAGTGCCTTGCGATCACCCGAGGTTCTGGATGCCGTCCGGCGATTGCTGGTCGCTCGGTAGCGTTTGCAGTCGTTGGAGGTGCCGAATGTCCACGCGACCTGGCTTTCAAAATGCAATAGCATGCACTCACCAAGTCTGCGGAGCGCAGCGTGCCAATTTCGAGAATCCTGCTATTGATTGCAGCGGCCAGCCTGTCTGGTTGCGGGCCCGACGTGGTGACGACTGCTGCAACGACGGCGAAACTGCAGGCTGCGCAAGTTGAACAGGCCAAGGCGCAGGAGGCGCAGTTCAAGAAGAAACTCGGGGAAGCCATGCAGGCTACAGAGGCTGCGGCCTCGGCGGCAGGAAACCAGTAGCTGGCCACGGAGGCTCAAATGAGCAGAGTCACAGGTATTGGAGGTGTCTTCTTCAACGCGAACGACCCTGTCGCTCTGCGCACCTGGTACCAGCAGCACCTGGGCATCGACGTGCAGGATTGGGGAGGCACCGCATTCAGCTGGTCCGATGCAACGGGCAATCCGACCATGGGATCGACTGTGTGGTCCATCGGCGCAGCCGATGGTGAGCACTTCGCTCCAAGCAAGTCGACCTTCATGGTCAACTACCGGGTCGCCGACCTGGCGGCAGTACTTCAGGCGCTTCGTGACGAGGGCTGCGAGGTCTTGCCGAAGACGGACGACTCTGATTACGGGAAGTTCGGTTGGGTCATGGATCCGGAAGGCAACAAGGTCGAACTCTGGGAGCCGCCGCCGGGGCGGTAGTGCTTGTACACAAATGGCGCTTCAAGCTGCGCAGGCAAGCTGACCTGCAACCTGGAAACCTGGGCTCGACATGATCCGTGCTGAGCGTCTGACTGCAAGGCTCGACGGCGATTTCGTCGTGTTCCTGATCGGCATGCGCATCAACAAACCGCTGCTGGTTCACAAATGGATGCCGGTCGCTGCAGCCATGCCGCGCATGCTCAAGGAATTGTTCCGCAAGCCAGAGCTCGGGTTTCTGCACGCCGAGATGTGGTTCTCCCGCACCACCATCATGCTGCAATACTGGCGTTCGATGGAGCAACTCCTGGCCTACGCCAAAGACAGGGAATCCGACCATCTTCCGGCATGGCAAGCATTCAACCAGGCCGTTGGCTCCGAAGGGTCGGTCGGCATCTGGCATGAAACCTACGCAGCATCTGCCGGCAGCTACGAGAATATCTATTCAAACATGCCGGCCTTCGGGCTCGGCAGAGCCGGCACGCTGCATCCGGCAAAGGGTGGCTTGCATTCCGCGTCCGGACGTTTGCAAGGTGCCCAAGGTGAGCAAGGTGCGCGGGGAGAACCATGATCCAGGGCTCATGCCAATGCGGGAAGGTCGAGTGGCGCTTCGATGGCATTCCGGAAGGTGCCACGGCCTGCAACTGCACGGCCTGCCGCCGCTATGGTGTGCTGTGGGCCTACGACTACGACGGCGAGCGCATCAAGACCTCCGGCTCGACGCAGGCCTATGTGCGGGGCGACAAGACGCTCGGCTTTCACTTCTGCCCGACCTGTGGCTGCGTCGCCTTCTGGCGCTCGCTGCAAGCCGACACCGAAGGCCGGCGCCGGATCGCAGTCAATCTGAGGCTGGCCGATCCCGACGCCGTTGCAGCGATTCCGATCGACCACTTCGAGGGTCTGGTCTCGTTCGAAGATCTCCCGCGGGACGGCAAGTGCGTCCGCGACTACTGGTTCTGAGCCTGCTGGGAGACGCCCCTTGGTCCTGATCGTCTTCGTAGCCCTCGAACACGCGCCGAGCCTTTGCGCATGTCCGGATGCGGTTGCGCGCGGCGGGTAATCCACAGGCCACCAGAATCAGATGGTCCAATTGGTCATCCCCAGTGAATATCACCTGGCCAGCTACGCTGCGGCGCTGAGGCGTGGCTGGTCACCGAACAACGAGCGCTTGGCGGCTGCGAGCGAGGAGCTCGAGCGGATCGAGTCCGACCCGCAGGCCTTCGTCGCTTCACTCGACGACCGGGAGGGCAAGGGTCCGCCCGTCAAGATGCCGGATGGCTCGGTCGTGCCGCGACTGCCCGGCTTCAGGCGCTGGATCTGGGACGGCGAGTTTGCCGGATCGATCAGCTTGCGGTGGCAACACGGAACGATCGAATTGCCGCCCTATTGCCTGGGTCACATCGGCTATTCGGTGGTGCCGTGGCGGCAGCGGCGGGGGTATGCAACGGCGGCCCTGCTCAGCATGCTGGATGAAGCGCGCCAGCTGGCAATGCCCTACGTGGAAATTACAACCGACCCGGACAACCTGCCGTCGCAAAAAGTAATTCTTGCAGCAGGCGGCCAGCTTCACGAGCGGTTCATCAAGCCGGCGCAGTTTGGTGGCAGGCCCGCTCTGCGGTTCCGGATCGTCCTGGTCTGACGCTCGGGCCACTTGGGGAGTCATTGACGCCATGAAACGAACCTGGACGATCATCGGCGTGGCCGACGTGGCATCGAGCCTCAAGTGGTATCAGACGCTTTTCGGTCAGCCGGAGACGGCGCCCGCGCACGATTACTTCGGACAGGTGCTCGATGTCGACGGGACGGTGTTGCTTTGCCTGCACCAGTGGGGCGCCCACGAGCACCCGACCCTGAGCAGCCCCGACGCTGCGACTCCGGGCAATGGCCTGTTGCTGTTCTTTCGCGTCGACGACTTCGACGATACGCTGCGCAGAGGCCGCGAGCTGGTCGGCAAACTGGAGCAGGAACCCGATGTGAACCCGGCCACCGGAACCAGAGAGATCACACTGCGCGACCCGGACGGTTACTGCGTCATGGTCAGCGCGATCTAGGGCCGCCTGGGCGCATGCGATTCAACGGTACCCTCAAGGCGTGGAACGACGAGCGTGGCTTCGGCTTCATCGAGCCGACCCTGGGCGGACAGGATCTGTTTGTCCACATCAAGGAGTTTCCTTCGGGAACCGGGCGACCCGCGGTGGGCCAGTTGTTGAGCTTCGAAGTCGAAACCAGCTCGAACGGCAGAAAGAAGGCGCGGTCATTGCAGTACCCGCCACGGGGCAGGCCAAGCGCCCGCTTCAGAGCTGAAGCATCGGCGCCGTGGACCTTGCCGCGCATGCTTGCGATCCCGGTCTTTGCGGCGCTTGTCGCCTGGATTGCATGGCGCTGGGGAACCGGGCGAATCGTGTTGTTCATCTACGCGGGGCTGAGCGTCGTCGCGTTCATCGCCTATGCGGTGGACAAATCGGCTGCAGTCGCGGGTCGCAGGCGAATCCCGGAGCAAACCCTGCACATGCTCGGTTTGGCCGGCGGCTGGCCCGGGGCGCTGATTGCACAGCAGCTGCTGCGCCACAAGACCAGAAAATCCGATTTCATCTTCGCCTTCTGGATCACCGTCTTGCTCAATGCGGGTTTGTTCGTCGCGTGGCATGCAGGGCTTCTGCCGGCCGCATGGGCAATCCCTAACCGCGTTTGACCGCTTGGACACGCGAAGCAGCAACTGAACGCGACGCACTACATTTTCAGCAATGGCCTTCGGCTGGCGGGCCGGCGCGACGATCCGCTGACCATCCTCTGAAATCCCGACACAAGGAGTTTGCCAGTGGGAACAACCCGGCTCGAAGCCTTCAGCGACGGCGTGCTGGCGATCATCATCACGATCATGGTGCTCGAGATGAAGGTGCCGCACGAACCATCGCTCGAAGCATTGCTTCCGATCATCCCGGTGTTTTTGAGCTACGTGCTCAGCTTTGTCTACGTGGGCATCTACTGGAACAACCATCATCACATGTTGCACACCTGCAGCCGGGTGACGGGCCCGGTGCTGTGGGCGAATCTGCACCTGCTGTTCTGGTTGTCGCTGTTCCCGTTCGCCACTGGCTGGATGGGCGAGAACCACTTTGCCGCAGTCCCCTCGGCGCTGTACGGCGCCGTCCTGCTCGCCGCGGCGATTGCGTACTGGGTGCTCCAGCAAACCATCATTGCCGCTCAGGGCCAGGATTCAAGCCTCCGGCATGCTATCGGGAGCGATTGGAAGGGCAAGCTGTCGCCTTTCATGTACCTCACGGCCATCTTGCTGACCTTCGTTGCAGCATGGATGGCGCAGCTCATCTACGTGGCTATCGCCTTGCTCTGGCTGGCGCCGGATCGGCGCATCGAGCGCATGCTTGAACATGCGGACGTTCCATAGTCCTGGCCTGCTCCGACCGACCGACGGTCTGCTTCGGCCGCGCATCCGAATCTGCGTCACTGCAAAGGGAACACCGCATGTCGCCGCTTTTCAAGAAGCTCAATCTGGGCACTCACACCGACATTCACGTCTTGAACGCACCCGAGTCGTTCGAGCCGGAGCTCGCCGCGTTGCACGGCGTCGAGGTCGGGCGCACGTTGACGGGCAAGAGCCGGTTCGCCATGGCCTTCGTCATCACCGAGGCCGAACTGGGGGCCGCATCTGCGAAGTTGGTGAAGGCCTGCGATGGAGATGCCGTGATCTGGATGGTCTACCCGAAGGCTTCGTCCAGAAAATACAAGTGCGAATTCAACCGGGATTCCGGGTGGCCTGCACTTGGAGCGGCCGGCTTCGAGCCAGTGCGCATGGTTGCGGTCGACGATGACTGGTCGGCACTGCGCTTCCGGCGAGTCGAGCACATTCAGTCCATGGCCCGCAATCCGACGGGCACAATCTCCACGGCGGGCAGGCTGAAGGCGATCAAATCCCGATCCAGGCCCTGATCCAGGCCTGTACCGATGGCCCGCGCTTTGGGGTGAAGGAAGCACCATGACGATTCTTCGACGCATGAGCCAACCCGAATATGTGGTCTGGTTGGCCGAGGCGATCCCCGAATATGCCGCAGACAAGGTGGCGTCGGGTGAGTGGGCCGACGATGTTGCCCTGGCACTGTCCAGAAAGGAATTCGATGAACTGCTGCCGGACGGCGTCGAGACCGCAGAGAACCATTTGTTCACGGTCAGCAGCGCGCAAGGCACGCCGGTCGGTGTGTTGTGGTTTGCGGTGAAGACGAAGTTCGACGCCCGCATCGCCTATGTCTTCGACGTCGTCATTCATGAAGAGCATCGCCGCAAGGGGCACGCCAGGCGCGCCTTCTTGGCCATGGAAGACGAGGTTCGAAAGCTCGGTCTGACGGGCGTGGCGCTGCATGTCTTCGGCCACAACACGGGCGCTCGGGCCTTGTACGAAGCGCTCGGATATCTACCGACGAACCTCAGTTTGTTCAAGCCGATCGGACCCGCTGTTCTTGACTTCCCCCCGGCTCATCGCTAGCGTCAGTGGCCCATGCGAGCCCCATACCGGGGCGCAGGTTACCGGAGCGTGCCATGGCCAAGCTGTATGCGATCTATCAGCAACCGGAGGACGAGGCTGCCTTCGACGCCTACTATTTCAATACACACGTGCCATTGGCCAAGACCGTCCCGGGCCTGCGAAGCTACGAGGTGACGCGGGGCAACATCATGGGCATGGCCGGCAAGCACGGTGTCTATCTGGTGGCGACGCTGGCTTTCGATTCGATGGAATCGATCGCGCTGGCGCTGGCTTCGACCGAAGGCAAGGCCACCGCCGCCGATCTGGCGAACTTTGCTTCTGCAGGCGTCGATGTCTTGATGGCCGACACAAAAATGGTCTGAGATGGCGTAACGCTTCCCACCCGTCCTGACTGCCCCATGCGCGCTTCCATCACCGTCCGTCCACCGCAAATTGCCGATTTCGACGCCTGGCTGCCGCTATGGAAAGGCTACAACGCCTTCTACGGCCGCGAAGGGCCGACCGCACTCGATCCCGCCGTCACCGAAGCGACCTGGAGCCGGTTTTTCGACCCTGCCGAACCAGTCTTCGCTTTCGTTGCCGTGGTGGATGGCCAACTTGTCGGTCTCACCCACTTTCTGCATCACCGCAGCACGACCCGGATCGAACTCACCACCTACCTGCAAGATCTGTTCACCACGCCTGAAGCGCGCGGCCGGGGTGTCGGGCGCGCGTTGATCGAGGCGGTCTGCCAGGCAGCCAGCGCAGCGGGCGTCAAGCGCGTGTACTGGCAGACCCATCAAACCAATTCGGCGGGCCGCCTGCTATACGACAAGCTCGCGAAGCACCACGGGTTCATCGTCTACGCCCGTGACTTGACATGAGCGGGCGCTTTCAGGAGATTGCGATGCTGATCGACGGAGCGTGTCATTGCGGGGCGGTTTCGTTCACCGCCCAGATCGACCCGAGTCGTGTGGTGGCTTGCCACTGTTCGGATTGCCAGGTGCTTTCCGGAGCGCCGTTCAGGACGGTTGCGCTGGCGCCAATCGAAAGCCTCCGGGTTGAAGGCACCACCAAAGCCTACGTGAAGCTGGCGCAAAGCGGCAACCGGCGAGCGCAGGTTTTCTGTCCCGAATGCGCCACGCCGCTTTGGTCAATTGCGCCTGAGAATCCGACAACCGTGGCCATCCGACTTGGCTGCGTTTCTCAACGGGCTCAGCTGGCGCCAAGCCTGCAGATCTGGCATGGCTCGGCATTGCCTTGGCTGAGCGGACTCGATGAGGTGCCGAAGGTCGCGGAGGGTTCAGGGTTCAGTACCGTCGTCGAGATGCCGGCTCGCTGATCTATTTTCCAGACATCGCAGGTGTCTCGGTATGGATGACGGATTTCCAATCGTTACCCGCTTCAGGAGAAGCCGATGCAAGATTACTACGCGGCACGAGCGAGCGAATACGACCGCATTTACCTGAAAACCGAGCGCCAGTCAGATCTTCGCAAGATCGAGCAATGGCTGCCTGATCAACTGGCGGGGCGCTCGGTACTTGAAATTGCCTGCGGCACCGGCTACTGGACCCAGTTCTTCGCACCACGCGCAAAGCGGGTGGTTGCGCTCGACTCGGCCCAGGAGACATTGGACATTGCGCAATCGCGCGTACCGTCTGACACGGTCAGGTTCCGGATTGGCGATGCCTACGACATTGCGGCCGAAACGCCGCGATTCGATGCAGCCTTTGCCGGCTTCTGGTGGTCGCACATCCCGCTGGAACGCATTCCGGAATTTCTGAACGGGCTGCATGCCGCGCTGGAGCCGGGCGCGACCGTCATCTTTCTCGAGAATCGTTACGTTGCCGGCAGCAGCACGCCGCTGTCCGGGCGAGATTCTGAGGGCAATACCTATCAAACTCGGCGGCTGGACGATGGGTCGGAGCATCGCATCCTGAAAAACTTTCCGTCGCGCGATGAATTGTTCAGCGCCGTTGCGCAGGTCGGAAACTCGCCCCGCTTCCATGAATGGGAGTATTACTGGGCGCTCGAATATGCGTCGGCTGCGCGCTGATCATCCGTGACCATTCAACTTCTTCAGGTCAAGGTCAAGCCGGCTTCCCGGCAAAGCACGCTGACGCCCTCTGCGGATGGCGTGTGGCTTGCGCTGCTGAAATCGCCGCCTGTGGATGGCAAGGCCAATCTGGAACTGATCAGTCTGGTTGCCGACCATTTCGACTGCCGCAAGTCGGCCGTGACGATCAAGAGCGGCGCTTCGAGCCGGCTGAAGATGGTTCGGGTCGACGTCTGAAACCGATGTTTGAATGGTGCCGTCCACATGAGCCGCCCGACCTGCCTGCTCTTGAGTG
Organism: Ideonella sp.; assembly: GCA_039932405.1. Classification (GTDB taxonomy): domain Bacteria; phylum Pseudomonadota; class Gammaproteobacteria; order Burkholderiales; family Burkholderiaceae_C; genus Ideonella_A. The sequence goes on along the minus strand of JBDTQC010000014.1, from coordinate 6,959 downwards.
TCGCGCTGGCGGCAGCCAACGCGCATGCGGGCGAGGCGTTGCAGAACTGGTTCAACGATCCGTTCTTCCAGATCTCCGGCGCCATTCCAGACTGCCCGCTTCCGGCCGGACCGTTCGTGACCGAAAGCGACCGCCGCGTCCAGGCGCATCGACGGGCCGAGAAAGGAACCACCTGCTGGCTTGCAAAGGCGTGTGAGCGTCCGAACGCATACGCCTACGACCGGGACATCGCTGCTGCGTTTCAGGCCGCCGTGGTCGCGCGACAGCCGTTCCCGAACACGACGCTTTGGGTGACAGTACAAGGCCGCGTCATATACATCGAAGGTTGCGCCATCGACGGGTCAGTCGGGGCGGCGGTCGAGGTTTTTGCAAAGGCCTTGCCCGATGTCGAGCAGGCAATTGCCATCATCCGAACCGATCCGGCGCGGCCCGCACCTTATCGGCTGCGCAACCCGCCTTGAGCCCCGCCGTGCACGCTCAGCGCCGGTCGAATGCCAGCTTGGCTGCCAGCCCCAGAAACACGACACCGGTCGAGCGTCGGAAGATGATTCCCGCCCGCTGATTTCCATCGAGCAAGCGTGCGACCCTGCCTGCGCAGATCCCCACCAATGCGTTGACCACTGTTCCACCCGCGATCAGGATGCCGCCCAGAACCAGAAACTGCAGCACGCTGGAGCCGCGCGCCGGGTCGACGAACTGCGGCACGAAAGCAAGAATAAAAATCGCAACCTTCGGGTTCAGCAGATTGACCAGCGTGCCTTGACGCCACGCTTGCGCCACTCCGCTCGTTGCCCTGCCTGCTGCCGCGTGCCATTCGATCGGCCCGCTGCGAAAGGCCCGCAGCGCGAGCCAGACGAGGTATGCCACGCCACCCCAGCGCAGGGTCTCGAACGCGATCGGGTGCGCCGCCAGCAAGGCTGCCAGACCGAGTGCCGCCAGCAAGGTGTGCAGCAGCGCGCCGGTCGATATACCGACACTTGCGGCCACGCCGACCTTCGGCCCGGAACGCGCGCCTTGCGCCAGGCAGAACATCATGTCCGCCCCCGGCGTCAGGTTCAGTGCCAGCGCGGCGGATGTGAACAACAGCAGTTGCTTCGTCTCGAAGAGCATGTATGACCGTCGGTCTGATTCGGAGCCGACAGACACGATAACGCAGACCGGTTCAAGTCAACAAACGGCAGCATGCGGTGGTGGGTCCGGGCACTTGGCGCTACCATTGTCGGCATCGAAATTTCAGGTTTTCGATCGCTCGCCGGATCTCTCGCCATGAATCAACTCGCCGTTACCGTCAAGCCGTTGACCCCCGATCTGCAGCCGGACTTTCTGCGCTTTTTCGACGGCACGGCGTTCTCCGACAACCCGAAGTGGGCATCCTGTTATTGCCAGTGTTTCTACGAGGATCACTCGGTCGTCAAGTGGTCCGAGCGGACGGCTCCGCAGAACCGGGCACGAGCCGCTGAACGGATCGAGGAGCGCTCGATGCAGGGCTATCTGGCCTATCTCGACGATGCGCCGATCGGTTGGTGCAATGCCGCGCCGCGCCGGATGCTGCATGCATTCGATGACGAACCGATTGCCGATGCGCAGCAGGTCGGCAGCATCGTCTGTTTTCTGGTCGAGCCGAGCTACCGAGGGCGAGGCGTGGCGCGCCAATTGCTCGACGCAGCTTGTGATGGTTTGCGCAAACAGGGCTTGCAGGCCGTGGAGGCGAATCCACGCACCGGTCCTGCTTCGGCCGCTGAAAATCATTACGGACCGCTCAACCTGTATCTGTCGTCCGGCTTCGTCGTGCATCGGCAGGCCGAAGACGGCAGCGTCTACGTGCGGCGCGCGCTTTGAGGCCTATGCGAATCGAAATCGACGACTTGTCACGCCCGGCAGTCCATGCGCTGCTGCAGGAGCACCTGGACAACATGTACCAGTTGTCTCCACCAGAGAGTGTTCATGCGCTGGATCTGGCGAAATTGCGCGGTGCCGACATCACCTTCTGGACCGTTTGGGCTGACGACGGCTTGCTCGGTTGCGGGGCGCTGAAACAGCTTGACCGCACACATGGCGAGGTGAAGTCCATGCGCACGCCGGCAGCGCTGCGCCGCCGTGGCGCCGGCCGCGCCGTGCTCGCGCACATCATTGCCGAAGCCACCGCGCGCGGCTATGAGCGGCTCAGTCTGGAAACCGGGCCGGTGAGCGGATTCGAAGTCGCACACCGGCTCTATGCCAGTCACGGCTTCGAATACTGCGGACCATTCGGCCCGTACCGCGAAGATCCGCACAGCGCTTTCATGTCGCTGCGGCTGGCGAAGCCGTAGCTGGAGAATGTCGTATATGTCTGCCATGGCAATCGGGTGCGCCGATATCGGGTTCCTTGACCGTCTGACGGCATGAATGCGCCCCATGGCCCGACTGGCGAACTCGCCCTGCGTGACGCGGTGCCGGAAGACGCCTTGTGCCTGTCAGTGCTGGCGATGCAGGTCTTTCTCGATACCTACGCAACCGCCGGCATCCGGCCGCTGATTGCCCGCGAGGCCTTGAGCTTTACGGCAGATTCTTTCCGCCGATTCGTCGAAGACCGTCAGGCGCGCACCGTGATCGCCGAACGTGATGGCCAACTGATCGGGTTCGCCCAACTGCGCCTGGCAGCGTCGCACCCGTTGATTCCAGATGCCAGCCAGGCCGAGTTGCTGCGCCCGTATGTCCAGCGACCGTTCACCGGCAGCGGGACCGGGGCGCTGCTGCTGCACCGGGTCGAGGCAATCGCCGCAGAGTCGGGTGCGGCTGTTCTGTGGCTGACGGCGTGGGCGCACAACGGTCGCGCGCTGGGTTTTTATGCCAGGCTCGGGTACCGCGACCATGGGCTCGCCTGGCACACGTTCGAGGACGAATCGCACGAGAATCGGGTGCTCGCAAGACCATTGATCGGTCGAATCGAAACCTCATGAAGCGGCTTGAAATCTGCGTCGGATCAGCCTCGCGATGACCGCGACGTCGCTGTTCCTCGGCGTGCTGTTCGGCTCGATCGGCTTCGGCTACCTCATGTATGGTCGCAAGCAGGGTGCGGTGGTTCCGATCGCCTGCGGCTTGCTGTTGCTGATCGTGCCGTATTTCATTGGCAATGTTGCGCTGTTGCTGGCTGTCGGTTGCGCATTGGCGGCGCTGCCGTTTGTCTACAAGCGCTGATTGCGCCCTGACGTCGTATCCGATTGAGCGAGGGATGTTGATGACCATCGAATTGTCGAAGGAAGCAAGGAAAGAGGCGGTTGCGTCGATCGAGCGCTATTTCTCCGAGAACATGGAGGAGCGGATCGGCAACATTGCTGCCGCCGGCCTGCTGGGGTTTTTTCTCGAGGAGATCGGGCCGAGCGTCTACAACCAGGCGGTTGCCGATGTGCAGGAACGCTTGCAGATGCGCATCGCGGAGGTCGACATCGAGGTGCACGCCGATGAATTCCAATACTGGAGAAAGCGCGGACGACCTGCCGGCGGCACAGCAGGTGGGCGGGGTTGATGGGCGACTCGGTCGTCAGCGCGATTTTCATCGGCCTGATCTTCTTGGCAGCCGGGCTGGTGAAGGGCGTTGTCGGCTTGGGTTTGCCGACCGTGGCGATCGGCCTGCTGAGCCTCACGATGCCGCCCGCAGCGGCAGCGGCCTTGCTGATTGCGCCCTCGCTGGCGACCAACGTCTGGCAGTCTTGCGTCGGCGAACATTTCTGGGCGCTGCTCAAGCGCCTGTGGCCGCTGCTGGCGACCATCGTCCTGGGCACCTTGCTGAGCATCGGTGTGTTGACCGGTTCTTCCGCCGGGCTGGCCAATGCGGCGCTCGGTTCAGTTCTGATCGTCTACGGCGCGTTCGGCCTCAAGGGGCGGCGCTTCGACGTGTCGCGTGCCTTGGAGCGCTGGTTGTCGCCGCTGATGGGAATCCTCACCGGGCTGATCGCCGGCACAACCGGCGTCTTCGTGATGCCGCTCATTCCGTACCTCAATTCCTTGGGTTTCGACAAGAATGAGCTGGTCCAGGCGCTGGGTCTGGCGTTCACCGTATCGACGGTTGGCCTGGCCGCCGGACTCGCCATGTCTGGCAATTTCCAGCTCGCGGCGGCCAGCGCGTCGCTGCTGGCCGTGTTGCCGGCCTTGGTGGGCATGTGGATCGGTCAGCGGCTGCGCGGCCGGATTGCCGGCCCGGCCTTCAAGCGCTGGTTCTTCAGCGGGTTGATCGGATTGGGGATCTATATGCTGGGCAGGGGATTGTTGTCGCGCTAAGGTGTTGGCCGGCCGCTGCAAACCAGCGATCCACAGCGTGCGGCTTTTGCCACGCGAACAGTCGATGTCAATGTCACCGAGTTTTCTGAATTTTGCCTACGGATCCAACCTGTCATCGCGCCGGTTGCGCGCCCGCACGCCATCGGCAACGCCGTTGGGCAGTGCCAGTCTGACTGGGCATCGCCTTGCCTGGCACAAGGTCGGCCGCGATGGTTCGGCGAAGTGCGACATCGTCGAAACCGGCGCTGCCACCGATTGCGTCTGGGGCGTCGTGTACCGGATCGATCGGGCCGAACGGCATCTGCTGGATCAGGTCGAGGGACTCGGCCAGGGTTACGACTACAAGGAGGTCGAAGTGATGCTCGGGTCGCAGATCGTGCAGACGGGGGCCTATGTGGCGACCCATGTCGACACGCGCTTGCTGCCGTTCGACTGGTACCTGGCCCTGGTTTTGGACGGCGCCGAGGAGCATGACTTGCCGCCAGCGTACTGTCAGGCACTGCAGTTGGTTCGTGCCAAGCCGGACCCGGATCCGGCGCGCTGCGATATCAATCGAGCCCATCTTCGTCCGCGGCAGGCAGCTGTTCGCCTGAAATGAAACCGCGCCAAATTCATGGTTGATCAGCTGCCTTATCAGTTGCTGGCCGACGCGGTGCTGGTGCTGCACCTGGGGGTGGTTGCCTTTGTCGTGGGCGGACTCGTGGCCATCATCATCGGCAACCTGCGGGCTTGGCCCTGGGTCAACCGACTGCCCTTTCGCCTCGCCCATCTTGCCGCCATCGGCTTCGTCGTGTTGCAGGCCTGGCTTGGCGCAACCTGTCCGCTGACGCTGCTCGAAAGCTGGCTGCGCGAGCGTGCCGGTCGAGACGGCTACAGCGGCGGTTTCATCGAGCACTGGATTCAGGCCGTGTTGTTCTATCAGGCACCAGGCTGGGTATTCGTTGCCATCTATTCGACTTTTTTTCTCGCCGTGATCGCCAGCTGGATCCGGTTTCCGCCGCGATCACCGCGGCCTCGTTGACCCGGGAGGTCGGCTGGATCTGCGACCGGCCGCGCCCTCGGCGCTTTGATTCGGAGATGGACGCAATGTTCAAGCTGCTCGACATTGATCACCTGGTCCTGCGTGTTGTCGACCTGGAGCGCATGCTCGGCTTCTATATCGGTGTGCTTGGTTGTTCGATCGAGCGCCGCGACGACGCGATCGGACTGGTGCAACTGCGCGCCGGCGGATCGTTGATCGATCTGGTTCCGGTTGACGGCAAGTTGGGACGAGCCGGTGGCGCGGCGCCGGGTGCCGAGGGTCGCAATCTGGATCACTTCTGTCTGCGCATCGAACCCTTCGACGCTCAGCAACTCAGACAGGCGCTGCAAGCGCACGGCGTGGTGGTCGGTCCGGTGGAGCGGCGCAACGGCGCGCTGGGCGTCGGACCATCGGTCTACCTGAACGACCCGGAAGACAACACCGTCGAGTTGAAAGGCCCGCCTGACCGCGTGGCGTCGTGAAATAAGTCGGTGAAGCGATGTAGATCGGCGAAGATGGCGCGCCGTCCGCCTTGTGCCAGGCGACGAGAAACCCAGTCAATCAATGAACGGAGATGAACTGATGATCAACCCCAAGCTTTGCAGTCTGTTGGTTGCATCGTTGCTCGCAGCGGCATCGGTCCATGCCGCAGAGACAACCACCGTCACGCTCGAGATGGCAGGGCAGGCCGGGCCGGGAATTGGCGTGGGCACCGTGCGCATCGTCGAGACGCCGTACGGGCTGGCGTTCTACCCATCGCTGAAGGGTTTGCCGCCCGGACTGCACGGCTTCCACGTGCATGAAAAAGGCTCATGTGCACCAGGCGACAACAACGGCACGCCCGTTCCGGCGGGGGGCGCAGGAGGGCACCTCGACCCCATGGCCACCAAGAAGCACGACCTGCCTTGGGGCAATGGACACCTCGGCGATCTGCCGGCGCTGTACGTGGCGGCCAATGGTGAGGCGACCAATCCGGTGCTTGCGCCACGGCTGAAGATGGCCGATGTCCGCAACCGTGCGTTGATGGTTCATGTCGGTGGTGACAACCATTCGGATCACCCGGCGCCACTCGGCGGCGGCGGCGGCCGGATGGTCTGCGGCGTCATCGGCGCATCGTGATCGGATCGTCAAGGCTCTGATTGGCTGGCCGGCTAGATGGGCGTCATCAACCGCGCCTGACGGTGGCGCGATCGTGGCGGCGATCAGTGCGGCGATTGCGGGTGAATTATGCGGTGCACAATGCCGCTTCACCGCCTGCAAACGATGTCTGCTGACATGTCCGATCTCAGTGCCTTGACGATGACGGAAATCATCCGGCTGCAAAATCAGCTGCAGGATGAATTGACGCGGCGCTTCGCGCGGCAGGTGGCGCTGGTGTTCTCCGACATCGTCGGGTCGACGCCTTATTTCGCCCGTTTCGGCGACGCCGCCGGGCGGCAACTTCAGCAACTTCATTTCGACCTGCTCGCCGCCTGCGTCGGCGGCGCGGGCGGCCGCATCGTCGATACCGCAGGCGACGGCGCGTTCTGCGCGTTTATCAACCCGGAAACCGCGGTGCGTGCGGTGATCGACTTGCACCTGCAGATTGCGCGCAGCAATTCGGGGCGCGGCAGGCAGCATCAGCTGCAGGTTCGAGTCGGCGTGCACTGGGGATCGGTGCTGACGGATGGGTCGGTGGTCA
>JBDTQC010000013.1:0-20491 GCA_039932405.1 Ideonella sp. | reverse complement strand
GATCGGTCTGCCCGACGGCGCGTCGCGCGGCTACGTCTGCGAAAACTACGGCGCGTCGTTTCGCCTGCCCGAGCTCGGACCAATCGGCTCGAACGGCCTGGCGAATGCGCGCGATTTCATCGCCCCGGCGGCCAGCTTCGAGCCATCGGGCGGGGCCGATTACGAACTGATCAAGAAATTCGGCGGCCGCCTGTGGCGCAACCAGCAGCGCGGCACGCCGTTCAATGTGGTCGCCTGGCATGGCAATCTCACGCCCCTCAAATACGACACCGCCAATTTCATGGTGATCGGCTCGATCAGTTTCGATCACCCCGATCCGTCGATCTTCACGGTGCTGACTTCGCCATCCGACACGCCGGGAACCGCGAACTGCGATTTCGTGATCTTTCCGCCGCGCTGGATGGTGGCCGAAAATACCTTCCGCCCGCCCTGGTATCACCGCAACCTGATGAGCGAATTCATGGGCTTGGTTCTGGGTGAATACGACGCCAAACCGGAAGGTTTCAAGCCCGGCGGCGCGTCGCTGCACAACTGCATGGTGCCGCATGGCCCGGATGCCGATGCGTTCAGCAAGGCATCGACGGCCTCGCTGGCACCGCACAAGCTCGACAACACGCTGGCCATCATGTTCGAAAGCCGCTATCGCTTCGTGCCGACCCGCTATGCCATGCAAGGCGGCGCGCTCGATCCGGCTTATGCACAATGTTGGGCCAACCTGCAGGATCAATTCAAACCATGACCCTAGACGCCACCCACCACCCCGAATTGCGCAGCTGGGTCGAATCAGCCAACGCTGCGGCAAGCGATTTTCCGATCCAGAACCTGCCGTTCGGCCGCTTTCGCCGCGCCGGCAGCGGCGATCAATGGGCGATCGGGGTGGCGATCGGTGATCAGATCCTCGACCTGCGCCAGGCCGCACGCGAAGGCGACTGGACCGAAGCGATTGCAGCGTTGCTGACGCCGCTGGCTGATGGGCAACTGAATCCGCTGATGGCGCAGTCGACAGCAGCGCGTACGGCGCTACGGCTGGCCTTGTCGAAAGCGCTGTCCGAGGGCAGCGCGCAGCAGGCTCGACTGAAATCGTGTCTGGTACCGATTGAAAATGCGGAGCTCGCCGTGCCCTGCAAGATTGGTGACTACACCGATTTCTATACCGGCATCCACCACGCCACCACCGTCGGCAAGCTGTTCCGCCCCGACAACCCCCTGATGCCGAACTACAAATGGGTGCCGATCGGTTATCACGGCCGGGCATCGTCGATCGGGGTCAGCGGTCAGTCGTTTGCACGGCCCAAGGGCCAGACCGCAGGCGAGGCCGGCAAGCCCGAATTCGGACCGAGCAAGCGCCTCGACTACGAACTCGAACTCGGCTATTTCGTCGGACGCAGCAATGGCTTGGGCGAGGCGGTTGCCATCACCGAGGCCGAAGACCATCTGTTCGGCCTGACCTTGTTGAACGACTGGTCGGCGCGCGATCTGCAGGCCTGGGAATATCAACCGCTGGGCCCGTTCCTGGCCAAGAATTTCGCCACCACGATTTCGCCGTGGATCGTCACGCTGGAAGCTCTGGCGCCATTCCGCAGCCCGTTCACCAGGCCAGCCGAAGACCCTCAACCACTGGCGTATCTCGACAGCCCGGCCAACCGCGAGGCGGGTGCCATCGACATCGCCCTCGAAGTGTGGCTGCAGACGGCTCAGATGCGCGAAGCCGGGCATGCCGCCGTTCGGCTCAGCCGATCCGGCAGTGCCGAGGCCTCGTATTGGACGGCAGCTCAACTGCTGACGCACCACACCGTGAACGGCTGCAACCTGCAGGCCGGCGATCTGATGGGCTCCGGCACGCTGTCAGGCCCTGATCCAGATCAGGCCGGCTCGCTGCTGGAGCTGAGCTCGGGCGGCAAACAGTCGATCACGCTGCCGAATGGCGAGACGCGCCGCTTCCTTGAAGATGGCGACACCTTGATCCTGCGCGGCCATTGCGAGCGACCCGGAGCGCGCCGAATCGGCTTCGGCGATTGCGCAGGGACGGTCTTGCCGGCGAATTGAAGGCAGGTTTCACGGCCCGCCACGCCGCCTGTCACGCAGCATGAACAGATACAGGCCTTCGACCTTCTCGCGGGCCCACGGCGTCTTGCGCAAGAATTTCAAGCTCGACTGCAGGCTCGGGTCGCTGGTGAAGCAGCGCAGCGGAATCCGTTCTCCCAGACCGGCCCAGCCATAGGCTTCGACCAGCGCGGTAACGATGGCCTCGAGTGTCAGGCCGTGCAGTGGATTGCGCGGCTGCGCTGGATCGGGCATCGGCAGCCGCAGACGGTTCAGTGATCCGCAGCGGTCTTTCGCGGCGCTTGCGCCGCCCGCTGTGCATGCTGCGGCGACTGCCGTTTCTTGCCCGGCTGACGTGGCCGGCGATCGTCGTCACGCCGCTCGCGTTGATCAACCCGCGCTGCTGAAGGCGCTGGCGCAGGAACGCCCGGCGGCGGCGCCAGCTCGCGGTCCTGCCGCGCCAGCGCCAACGTCGCTTCCAGATCGGCAGGCGCGATCGATTTCAGGGCACAGAAGTTCGTCAAGGTCAGCGTGGTCGATTCGAACGCACGCAACAGGCCGGCGCGCTCGCGGCGCGCATCACTTTGCGCGGCGTGCTCACGCATGGCCTGCTGCTGCGCCTCACGGAACGTGGCGCGCTGCGCATCACGCTCGGTGGCCCGGCGAGCCGCGTGCAGCCCGCGCCGGCGGTCCAGTTCGCTTGCTGCGGCCTGGCGATGCTCGTCTGAAATTTCGCCCGCCGACACCCCATCGAGATCGACACGCATTTCGCCATTCGCAAGCGCACGCAGATACGCGGTCGAAGTGGTCTGCCGGTGCAGAAAATTGGAAAGCGCCTTGCGCGTGAACACACCCGGCGCCCGTTGCTGGATATCGGCCTGGATGCGCAGTTTCAACGGCTTGGCGACACCTGCACTGAAAACCGCCGGGAACAATTCGGCCAATCTGGCAGCACAGGCGTTGGCCGACAACTCGGGAACGGCCGGCCGTTGCAACGGGTCGGTCGCTGGCTCGATGGCCGCTGCGAGGTCGGGCTGGTCAGCCTGTTCTGGAGGCTGCGCCGAATCGGGCAGTGGTTCGGCATTCGGAATATTTTCGGGCACGGCAGGACACTGGCAGCAGATCGGAACAAGCGGTTATTGTCGCCGCAATGAGCGGGTAAGGCATCGGCACGCGCAGGCGACGGCAGCGCCGCCTGCGCGAGATTGCTTTTGGCTCACACCGCCAGCATCCGCAGCTTGACGCTGCGCCCCTTGACCTTGCCGGCCGACAGCCGCTTCATCACCTGATCGGCGATGCCGGATCGGACCGCGAGGTAGGTCGAAAAATCATTGACGTTGATCTTGCCGATATCGGCCGCAGCAAAGCCGAGGTCCTTGGTCAGCGCGCCAAGGATATCGCCGGCACGGATCTTCTCCTTGCGCCCGCCCAGAATTGGCAGCGTCGTCATCGGCGGGCGCAGCGGCAGTGGGTCGGCATCGATCAGTTCGTCCGTTTTCATCCACTGCGTGCTGAACCCGTGTGCAACCTCGAGTTGACCGACGCGCCCCATTTCATCGAGACCGACCAGACTGAACGCCCAGCCCTGCGCATCGGCACGGCCGGTGCGACCGATCCGATGCAGGTGGGTGGCCGCATCCGCAGCAATCTCGACATTGATCACCGCCTCGAGCTGTGCAATGTCGAGGCCGCGTGCCGCGAGGTCAGTGGCTACCAGCACGCTGCAGCTGCGATTGGCGAAACGCACCATGACCTGGTCACGCTCGCGCTGCTCGAGGTCGCCATGCAGTTCGAGTGCAGCAAAGCCCTGGGCGCGCAGCACCTCGACCAGGTCGCGGCAAGTCTGCTTGGTGTTGCAGAACGCCAGCGTGCTGGCCGGACGAAAATGATTCAACAACAGCGACACCGTGTGCAGCCGCTGAGCCTCGCTCACCTCGAAGAACAGCTGCCGGATCTGGCCGACCGGATGCACTGTCTCGAGCTTGATTTCACTCGGGTCGCGCATCAGCGAGGCGGCCAGCTTGCCCACCCCCGGTGGATAGGTGGCCGAAAACAGCAAGGTCTGGCGCTGCGTCGGGCACTGCTTCGCAACCGCCGCGATGTCTTCGAAAAACCCCATGTCGAGCATGCGGTCGGCCTCGTCGAGCACCAGCGTGCGCAAGGCAGCGAGCCGCAGACTGTCGCGCTGCAGGTGATCGATGATGCGCCCCGGTGTGCCGACCACAATGTGGGCACCGTGCGCCAGGCTGGCGAGTTGCGGCCGGATCGGTGCGCCGCCGCACAGGGTCAGCACCTTGATGTTGTCTTCGGCGCGCGCGAGCCGACGCAACTCGATGCTGACCTGATCAGCCAGTTCGCGGGTCGGACACAGCACCAGCGCCTGCACCGACTGTTCGCGTGGCGCCAACCGGGCCAATACGGCCAGCGCAAACGCGGCCGTCTTGCCGCTGCCAGTGCGTGCCTGCGCGATCAGATCTTTGCCGGCCAATGCAAGCGGCAGGCTGGCCGCCTGGATCGGTGTCATCGTCAGATAACCCAGCTGCTCCAGGTTGGCCAGCGTCGATGCCGTCAAGCCGGCCAGGCTGCTGAACGTCTGGCCATTTGGCGCGTCACTCGTTCTCGTGACGGCAGCGCTCTTGCGGGTCGGGGCGATGTTTTCCATGGGTGATTTTATCTGCGCCGCCTCGGATCGCTGTAGGACGCCGCGCACAGCGAAAGCCGGCGGCAACCGATGGCTGCAGGCGAGGCGATCAACGAGCATCCTGCAATTACAACAAGGGAGGTTCCATGAGCATCGCCACCATCATCCTGATCGTTCTACTGCTTTTGCTGATCGGCGCGATTCCTGCGTGGCCGCACAGCCGCGGTTGGGGCTATGGCCCAAGCGGTGGTCTGGGCCTGGTGGTCGTGATTCTGCTGGTGCTGCTGCTGATGGGCCGAATCTGATGCAGTTGGGGATGCCGCTCGTGATGCCTTTGGCAGCGCGGGCGGCGCTTGCCTGCGCGATATTCGCGTCGTTGACAGCTTGCGGCGACATCGCCCAATTGCCCGTTGCAGCCGGCACCGGCGCCGATCCGCAACTGCCCGCGCCGCGCTCTTCGTTGATACCCACCGTGAACATCGCGCCCGCCAAGGGCTGGAGCGATGGACACACGCCAACCCCGGCGCCCGGGCTGGCGGTGAATGCGTTTGCCAGCGGACTCGACCATCCGCGCTGGCTGGCAGTGATGCCGAACGGCGATGTGCTGGTAGCCGAATCGAATGCACCAGCGAAACCCGAAGATGGCAAAGGCATCAAGGGCATGGTGATGAAGTTCGTGATGAAACGCGCTGGCGCCGGGGTGCCGAGCGCGAACCGCATCACCGTGCTTCGCGATACCGACGGCGATGGCACGGCCGATGTCCGATCCGTGCTGTTGCAAGGTCTCAATTCTCCAATCGGAATGGCCCTCGTGGGCGATTCGTTGTTCGTCGCCACGACAGATGCTGTACTGCGCTTTCCGTACAAGCCGGGCGACTTGACGATCACCGCCGCCGCAACCAAGCTGACCGACCTTCCGGCCGGTCCGTTGAATCATCACTGGACCAAGAACCTGATCGCCAGCCCGGATGGACGCCAGCTGTACGCCGCAGTCGGATCGAACAGCAACGCTGCCGAAAACGGTCTCGGCGCAGAAGTCGGCCGCGCCGCCATCTGGGAAATCGACATCGCCACCGGCGCGCACCGCGTTTTCGCGTCGGGGCTTCGCAATCCGGTCGGCATGGCCTGGGGCCCGGAAGGCGACAAACTCTGGACAGTGGTCAACGAGCGCGACGAAATCGGCAGCGATCTGGTGCCCGATTACCTGACTTCGGTGAAAGAAGGTGGCTTCTACGGTTGGCCGTGGTCGTACTACGGTCAACACGTGGATGTTCGCGTGCAGCCCGAGCGCAGCGAACTGGTGGCGAGTGCCATCGTCCCCGACTATGCGCTGGGGCCGCATACGGCCTCGCTCGGGCTCGCGGCTTCTGCCGGCACCACGCTGCCGGCGCCCTACGCCAAGGGCATGTTCATCGGACAACATGGTTCCTGGAACCGCAAACCGCACAGCGGATACAAGGTGATCCTGGTTCCGTTCGAGGCTGGCAAACCAAGCGGCGCGCAACCGCTTGACGTGCTGACCGGCTTCCTCAGCGAAAGCGGCGACGCCAATGGCAGGCCGGTCGGGGTCGCAATCGATCGCAGCGGTGCCTTGCTGGTTGCAGACGATGTCGGCAATGTCATCTGGCGGGTCCGGTCAGCGGATCGCCCACGCTGATCGCCACGCTGATCTCAGCAACCCCCGAAAAGCGCGATCAGGTGTCTTCCGTGGCCAGCACCGGCGAGCGCAGCCTCACCATCTCGACGAACTGATCCACCGGCAGCGGCTTGCTGAACAGGAAGCCCTGGAAGGTATCGCAGCCGATCTGGCGCAGACAATTGAGCTGGCCCTCGGTTTCGACGCCTTCGGCAGTCACCGACATGCCCAGGCTCTGGCCGAGCTTGACGATGGTGCTGACGATCGCCTTGTCAGCGAGTTGGCCGGGCAGGTCCTTCACGAACGAGCGATCGATCTTCAGTTCGTCTAGCGGGAAGGTTTTCAGGTAGCTCAGCGAGGAATAGCCGGTACCGAAGTCGTCGATCGACAGCGTCACCCCAAGCGCTTTCAACTCGTACATCTGGGCCAGTCCGGCGTCGGCATCGTCCATCAACATGCTCTCGGTCAACTCGACCACCAACTGGCGCGCCGGAAGCCCGCTGGCCAGCATCGCCCGGCGCAAGTTGGTTCGCAGCTGACCCGACGAGAACTGCAACTTCGCGACGTTGATCGCGACCTTCAGTTCGCCCAGACCCTGTCCGGCCCAGGTCGCAGCGTCGGCGCACGCGCGCTCCATCACCCATTGACCGATGGTGTTGATCAGTCCGAGCTCCTCCGCCAGCGAGATGAATTGCAACGGCGCCACCAGGCCGCGCTCGGGATGTTGCCACCGCACCAGTGCCTCGGCGCCGGTCACCCGCCCGCTGGATAGGCAGACCTTCGGCTGGTAGTGGAGCACCAGTTCATTGCGAGCCACCGCGCCGCGCAGCTGTGAGCCGAGGGTCAGCAATTCGATCGACCGGGCGTTCAGCGCTGCCGACGCGAACTTGTAATGGCCCGGACCCATCATCAAGGCAGCACTGGCGGCCAGATCGGCATTCTTGCGCAGTGCAGCAGCCAGTTCACCGTCAGTCGGCGCCACCGCAATGCCAAAGGCCACGCCGGGCGCCACCTCGTGTTGATCGATCAGCACCGGTTCGCACAGGTCGATGGCCAGGCGCTTGGCGATCGCCTCCACCTGATCGGCATCCGCGAGGCCCTCCAGCACCAAGCCGAACTGCTCGCCACCCAGACGGGCCACGCGCGGTGCGCGCTCGACGTTGGTCGACCAGCTGGTCAGCGGGTTTTCCTGCATCGCGAAGCGGTCGAGCCGGCTGGCGATCGCGCGTGCGAGTTCATCGGCCATGCCCTGCCCGAAGCTTTCACGCAATTGCTTGCATTCGGGAACCGTGATGCTGTAGTGCGCGATCAAGCCGCCCATCTGCTGGCGACGTTTCAACATGTCGTCGATGCCTCGATCGAACAAGCGGCCATTCGGCAGGTTGGTCGCGGCATCGAAATTGGTCATCCGGTTGTGATACTCGTGGAAGGCCAGCGTATTGCGCAGGCGCAGCGCGAGTTCGCTCGGGTCGACCGGCTTCGAAAGAAAGTCCGTGGCGCCGAGTTGCAATGCCCGCAGCTTCGAGTTCGCATCAGTCGATGCGGTCAGCACGATCACCGGCGTGTAGCGGAACTCGCGCTCGCGACGGATCGATTCCAGCACCTCGAAGCCGGACATATTCGGCATCATCAGATCGAGCAGCAACACACGCGGCCGCTCGCTGCGCAACAGTGCCATCGCGTCGCACGGATCGTTGGTGACGACGAAATTGGCGTAGCCCTCGTCTTCGAGATAGGTCTGCACCAGCTCGGTCATCAACGGCTCGTCGTCGACCATCATGACCTTGGCGTCCAGCAGCGGCGAGCGAGGGGCGGCCGTCGACAACTGTTCGCCGTCCGGCCAGCCCGGCTGCGTATCGGCCCAGATGTCCATCTTCATGTGCCGACCTCCTCGGGTTCGGGCAGCTTCAAACCGCGGTTGATCCGTTGCGACAAGCGGTCGAGCTCGCTCAGATAACGGCTCACCGAATGGAAGTCGCGGCCACGCGCCGCTATCTCGAGCGAGCGCGAGGGTTCGAACAATTCGTCATATCCCATGCTGCCGCCAGCGCCTTTGAGCCAATGCGCCAGCGCGGCGAGTTCTTCGAAGTCTCCGGTGGCCGCCGCCCGTTCGGCATCGACGAGCTTGCCCGGCAATTGCGCTGCGAACCGATCGGCGATCCGGCTCAGCTTGGCGTGGCTGGCCAGGCGCGACGTGAGTGGCGCAAAGATCGTCGCTGCCATTTCGGCATCGTCCGCCGGCCGATCCAGATCGAGGTCCAGGTCGAGGTCGAGGTCCAGATCGATCGATGGCAGCGCTGCCTGGCCGACAAGCGTCGATTCCAGCTCCGCAGCTGGCCGCTGCATCGGCGGCACGGCAGCGCGTTCGGCGTTGGCCTGGTCTGCCGCGTGCAACTCATCGCCTTCGAGCGGATGACCACCCAGGCGTGCAGCCAGGTCGCGCATCAGCGCATCGACATCGATCGGCTTGGTCAGGAAGCCATCGAAGCCACCGGCGATCAATTCGCTCTCGAAACCCTTCATCGCGTTGGCGGTCAGGGCAACCACCGGCAGCTTGAACCCGCATTCGCGCAGCCGCTTGGTCGCCGTCATGCCATCCATGACCGGCATCTGCATGTCCATCAGGACCAGGTCGAAATCTTCGGCCGCGATCTGGTCGAGCGCGACTTGTCCGTTCTCGGCTTCGGTGATGTGCAGGCCGACCTCTTCGAGCAGCACACGCACCAGTTGGCGGTTCTCCGCGCCATCGTCGACCACCAGCACGTGGGCCGGCGGGAATTTCCAGCGCGCGACAGCCGCCAGCGGCGCGGTGGTGTCGATGGCTGCCCGCAGTGCAGCTGGATCGAGCATCTCGACATCACTCAGATCGCCGGCCGGCAAGGTCACGGTAAAGGTCGTTCCATGGCCGTAATCGCTGTGGGCCACGATGTCGCCGCCCATCGCTCGGGCAAAGCCGCGGCTGATCGTCAGGCCCAGGCCGGTACCGCCAAAGCGGCGTGTCGTCGACGCTTCAGCCTGCACGAAGGGTTCGAACACCGATTCGAGCTTGTCGTCGGGAATGCCGATGCCGCTGTCCTTCACATCGAGCCGATAGACCGACATCTCGGCCACACTGTCTATCGACAGGATCACTTCGACGCGACCCTGTTCGGTGAACTTGATCGCATTGCCGATCAGGTTGGTCAGGATCTGCCGCAACCTGGCCGGATCACACTCGATGGTGGCTGGCAGCGAATGCGGGAAATCCACGTCCAGCTGCAAGCCCTTCTGTTCGGCCCGCTCCTGCAGCGTGCGTACCACGTCGACGGCAATCTTGTGCGGCGCGGTGGCGACGGCTTCTGCTTCCAGCCGGCCGGCCTCGACCTTCGACAAATCGAGGATGTCGTTGATCAGGTTCAGCAGGTGCCGACCACTGGAGTGGATGACATCGAGGTGCTTGGTGGATTCAGCGCCGTTACGCATCCCGCCGCGCCGCAACACCTCGGTGAATCCCAGGATTGCGTTCATCGGTGTGCGGATCTCGTGGCTCATGTTGGCCAGAAACTGGCTCTTCGCCTGGTTCGCCGCGTCGGCCTGCTCCTTTGCTGCCTGCAAGGCCGCGCCGCGCTGCTCGAGCTCGGTCACATCCTGGAAACTGATCACCAGCGCCTGAACCTGGTTGCGTTCGTCGCGGATCGGCGAACAGTTGGCTCGCAGCGAAAAACGCACACCGAGTTCGTTTTCAAGCGTCAGATGAACGTCGCGTTGCGCCTGGCCGGTGGCCAGTGCATATTGCCAGGGCTGTTCGTCGGCGGCCAATGCGCAGCCGTCGCTGCCGCTCCAGCGGAATGCCGAAGGCGAACGCCCGACCAAGCGGTTCTCGTCGACGCCGAGCATCTGACCGGTCGACTTGTTTGCCAACACGATGCTGCCGCTGCGGTCGACCACCACCAGCCCCTCGGTCAAGGTGTCGTAGGCCGCGCGCACCCGCTGCGGCACGGCCCTGGATGGATCGAGTTCTCGCAACATGCGCCGTAGATAACCGAGGAACAGCACGCTGCACACGGCGAAGACGAAGGCGCTCAATTTGACACTGGGATCCTGCAGATAACCGATCCAGCCCGGCGAACGCAATGGTTCGAAGCGCATCTCGACGTGGCCCCACGGCGCGCCCTCCTGCCACAGCGGCACCACAACCTCGGAATCGGTCGACTGGCTGCGGTCGCCAGGCGCCCAGTGTTCGGCGTGGTCGGCCAGACCGATCAGCAACGCGCCACTTTGCGAGCGCACGCCAATCGACAACAGATCCGGCGTGCGCTTGCGCACCAGTTCGAGCGTGTGCATCAACGCTTCGGGTTGCGATTCGTCGAGCAGCACCGATGCCAGCAAGGCAGTCGATTCAGAGAGTGCGGCACGGTGCTGGCGGACCATCGATTCACCATCCGGCACCAGACCGATGTAGGTGGCGCCGAGCAGCACGCCCACGGTGAGTGCGGCAAGTCCGAGCGCCAGGTGAACGCGGCTCGAAAAAAACTTCATGAACGGCAACATTCTCATGACTTGTGCCCAGGCGGGGTTGCCGCGACGGTTTGCGCTTGCGCTTGGATTGAGGGATGGACAGCCGAGCCGGCGTGCTGGGAAATGCCGGAAGCCAAATGGGCCGAATGCGCCGAATTCTTCATCTGCTGCTTCGACTGCCCGTCGAACAACTGCTCGACGGCGTGGTCGTCGCCTTCAGCATCTTTGTGCAGCCAGCCTTTTCTAGCGCGGCCGCCTCGGGCAGCACCGGCGGCGGCAAGCACCGGCATCGGATCGATCATCTGCCAGGCCGGCAGCGCCGACAACATCGAACTGACCAACACCCCGCCACGCACCAGCCACACCACGTAGCCGATCGACAGGCCGCTGCTGATGGCCAGGCTGGACGCGACGATCTGCTGCTGCTGCTCGCCCAGATCCTGCATCTGGTGCTTCAAGTCGTCGAATTTGCGCAGCATCTCATCGCTTTGCAACCATTGCGCCGCCTGGTTGAGGGTGAGGTTGCTGAACTGCAACGACGGCAATGTTGCCAACACGGCATCGTCGCGGCTGGCCGGTCTTGCAGGTTCGACCAGGTCGATGAGCACCGGCTTGATGTCCGATTCGACAACGATTGGCGTCGCCGTGGCAAGCACCCCGTCCGCACGACCGGAGCGACCGGCGGCTTGATCGAGCACATCGATCAGCAACACGCCTGGCGCATTGCCCGCGCTCACGCTTGCCTGCACCGGCGCCTTGCCACGCTCGGCAGTTGCGATTTCGGGAATCGTCTCGATCGGTGCGGCTGCGCCGAGTGAAGGCGCCTGGGCAACCTTGATCGTGAAGATGCCCTGCGCGCCGGCACCCGCTGCGTCAATGGCGGTTACACGAATGGTCATGGATCCGATATCGGCGAATTGCGGGCTGCCCTTGAATGTCAATGTCGTGGGGTCGAATTTCAGCCAGCCCGGCAACGGCGCGCCGCTTGTCAACGTTGCGCTGTAGGTCAACACATCGTCGGCATCACCGTCTACAAAGCTGGCCGCCGGCAAGCGCCATTCAATGGCCTGGGCCTCGACGGCGGAACGATCGATGAACGGCAGCACCAACTCCGGCGCGTGGTTGACCGCGCTGACATTGATCCCTACCAAGGCCGTCTCGCTGCTGAATGCCGAGTGGCTGTTGCGGTTGCCAGCGTCGGCGAGTTGCCCCGCCACGCCACTGCTTTGATCCCAGGCACGCAGCGTCAGCCCCCCGCTCACGTCGCCGCGCCATCGATCGACCGGAACAAATCGGACGGCCGTCGTCGCATCGGCCGCCAGCAGGCGCGCCGACTGCTCGCCGACCAGACCGAAATCGGTCCAGGCGCGCCCGTCCGTACTGAATTGCCAAGTGCCATGGCTGGCATCGACCGCCACCACCGCAATGCCGGTGACCGCATTGGTATCGATGTCGGTGACCATCCCGCGGATCAGGTTGGCAACCAGCGTGCCGGGATTGTTGAACTGGCTCTCCTGGATGGAAATCAGATCATGCGCACCGCTCAGATGCGGCGCGTCGTTCACGTCGGCCACGCGCAACCCGAAATCGCCGAATGCGCTGGTGCCTGCTACATCGCTGGCGGTGATTCGGATCTGCAACCCGCCGACATCGGCATTGCCCGGCGTGCCGCTGAGGCTGAGCGTGCCCGGATCAAAGCTCAGCCAGGCGGGCAATGCTGCGCCCGAGGCCAGCGTTGCGCGGTAGCTCAGCACATCATCGAGATCGGCATCGCTGAAATGACCACCCGGCAGCGTCCAGTTGAACGGCTGATCCTGCGTCGCCAGCTGACCCGGCAAGGGCGGGTCGAGCGCTGGCGCATCGTTGCGGTTGTCGACCGTCAGTCTGAATGTTCCGGACACCGAGGCGCCGGCCGCATCGGTCGCCGTGATCCGGATGCTCAGCAAGCCGATGTCCGCATTGCCTGGCGTACCCAACAAGCTCATCCTGTCGGAGTCGAAAGTCAGCCATGTCGGCAAGGCCGAACCCGACGCCAGCTGGGCGCTGAAGACCAGATGGTCGCCGGCATCGATATCGATGAACTGGTTCGGCGGAATGGCCGCGCTGAACGCGGAGCCGTCGGTCGCGCGAACGTCTTCGAGCGTGCCGACCAGGCGCGGTGCGTCGTTCACGTCGGCCACGCGCAGGCCGAAATCGCCGAATGCGCTGGCACCGTCGAGGTCGCTGGCGGTGATCCGGACCCGCAACTCGCCGACATCTCCGTTGCCCGGCGTGCCGCTGAAGCGTTGGGTAGCCGGGTCGAAGCTCAGCCAGGCGGGCAATGCCGCGCCCGAGGTAAGCGTTGCACGGTAGCTCAGCACATCATCGACGTCGACATCGTTGAAATGGCCAGCCAGAAGCGTCCAGGCAAACGGCTGATCCTGCGTCGCCAGTTGATCCGGCAACGCCATCTCGAGCGTCGGCTCATCGTTACGGTTGTCGACAGTCAACCGGAATGTTCCGGAGGCCGAGGCACCGGTCGCGTCGGTCGCGGTGATCCGGATGCTCAGTGAGCCGATATCCGCATTACCAGGCGTACCGCGAAAGTTCAGCGAATCGGGATCGAATACCAGCCAGTCTGGCAAGTCCGAACCTGACGCCAGCTCGACGCTGAAGGTCAGTGTGTCGCCAGCGTCGATATCGACGAAGCGGCCGGCTGAAATGGTTGCGCTGAATGCCGTCCCGTCGGTCGCGCGACGATTCTCGAGCGCGCCGATCAGCCGTGGGGCATCGTTGACGTTCGCGACTGTCAGCTTGAAATCGAGCCCAGTCGACGCGCCCTGACGGTCGGTTGCGGTAACTCGAATATCGAGTCGTCCGACGTCGCCATTGCTCGGAATGCCGACCATCAAGCCGGTGGCCGCGTCGAACTTCAGCCAAGTCGGCAACGCTGCACCGGAGCTCAGCTTCGCGTCCAGGCGCAGCTGATCGCCGACGTCGATATCGACGAAGTGTGTCCCGACATCCAGACTGAAGCTGCCATCCTGGTCGACGCGTTGATCGGCAATCGCTCGTCCGATCGGAGCATCGTTGACATTGGCAACGCGCAGCGCGAAGTCGCTCGAAGCCGAGACACCCGCCAGGTCGGTGGCCGTGACGCGGATCCGCAAGTCGCCGACATCGGCGTTCGCCGGAATGCCGCTGAACCGCTGCGCTGCCGGATCGAATACCAGCCACGCCGGCAAGACGCCGCCAGTGACCAGCCGCGCCTGCACATCGAGCACGTCGCCGAGATCGACATCACTGAACGTACCGGCGGGAACGGCGTAGTTGAATGGCGTGCCCTGGCTCGCCGATTGGTCGCTGAGCGCAGCAGCGACCGGCGCTTGGTTGGTCAACACGACCTGCAGAGCGAACTCGTCGGAAACCGAGATCCCGGCACTGTCGGTGGCGGTCAGGCGGATCGTCGATAAACCCAGGTCACCCCGAGCCGGCACGCCGTAGAACCGGCCGGTCGACGAATCGAAATTCAGCCAGCCTGGCAGCGCGCTGCTGCCGTTGCCCGGACGGACCGTCCAGGTCAGCGTGTCGCCGATGTCGGGGTCGACAACCGAGTTGATCGGAATCAGCAGCTCGAAGTTCGATCCGACGATGGCACGCCGGTCACCGAGCGGCAGGTTGACGAATGGGGCGTCGTTGACCGCAACGATCGGCGGCGTCGACAGGCTTTCGATGACCTCGGCTTGTCCAAAGCCATCGACATAACTGACACGCAGGCTGATCAGCTGGCCGTCGTCGAGTTCGCCGAGCAGCAGATCGTTGCCGGTCGCGCCGGTAATCGCCACGCCGTTGCGCAGCCATTGCAGCTGAAAGCTGCCCAGGCCGTCCGCATCGCCGATGCCGGACAGATCGGCAGACAATGTCTGGTGCTCGATCGGCGTGCCGACGATCACCGGTCGACCGGTTGGCGCATCGTTGACATTGGCAACCGGACCGGTCGCTGCACTGGTCAGCTGCTCCGCAGTTCCGTGGCCGTCCACATAACGCACGCGCAGGCTGATCGTTCGACCAACATCGGCGTCGCCCAGGGTCAGGCTGCTGGCGGTGGCGCCGTTGATCGCCACGCCATCACGCAGCCATTGCAGTGCAAATGGCCCCAGGCCATCGGCGTCGCGCAGGTTCGATAGATCGGCCGTCAGGGTACGGTCTTCCTGCGCCGCTCCGACGATCGCGGGCCTGCCAAGCGGCGCATCGTTGACATTTCCAACCGGCGCAGTCGGCATGCCGATCAGCGATTCGCTCGTCCCATAGCCGTCGACATAGGAAACTCTCAAATTGATGACCTTGCCGACGTCGGCATCGCCCAGAATCAGGCTGGAGCCAGTGGCTCCGCTGATCGCCACACCGCCGCGCTGCCACTGCAGGCTGAAGCTGCCCAGGCCATCGGCATCTGAGATGCCGGTCAGATCGGCAACCAGGGTTCGGTCCTCGATCGCTTGGCCGACGATCACCGGCAGGCCGAGCGGCAGATCGTTGACATTCGCCACCGCAGCCGTTGTGGGAGAAGTCAACAGCTCGCTGGTACCTTGTGCATCGACATAAGAGACCCGCAACCGGATCGTCTTGCCGACATCGGCATCGCCCAGCAGCAGGCTGGAACCGGTGGCGCCGCCGATCGCCACGCCGTTGCGCAACCACTGCAGGTTGAAAGCGCCGAGGCCGTCGACATCGGATATCCCGGTCAGATCGGCGAGCAGCGTTTGATCTTCGATTGCGCTGCCGACAATCCGCGGCAGCCCGACCGGCAGATCGTTGACCGGTGTGACGATGATGCTGCTGGCCGCGGTGGCGTCGCTGAAAGCCGTGGTGCCGCCGCGGAGCGTCGCATTGCCGATTCCGCCCGCAACGCCGCTGTGCATGTCCCAACCGAGCATTTGCAGACCGCCAGCGACCGTGCCAAACCAATCCGGGTCGGCCACGAAACGCACCGAACTGGTTGAATCAGCCGCCAGCAACCGCGCTGTCGACGAATCAACGGCGCCAAATGCCGTCCAGTTGGAACCGCCGTTGATCGTATATTGCCAACTGCCATGGCTGTTGTCGACGCCGATCACTGCGATGCCGAACGTCCCCGGGTTGTCGACATCGCTGAGTTTCCCTGCGATCAGCGACGACACCAGCGTGCCGTTGTTGACGGCCTGATCTTCGGTGATCGTCGCCAGCGCGTTGGCGCCAACCAGTACCGGAGCCGAATTCAGCGTGCCGTACTGGCGCATGAACACGCCTTGCGCGTCGGTCGCCCCCTGGCCCGACCAGACGGCCACCAGGTTGTCGAGGTCGAGCATCGCCAGCGAAACCTTGGCCTGCGCGCCCGATGTCGTCATGTTCAAGCGGAACTCGCCACCGACGCGGCTGCCCGAGGCATTGAACTTCTGCGCGAATACGCCGTTGGAGTCGCCAACGCCGTTGCCTTCCCAGGCGACGATGAAGTTGCCTTGGCCATCCATCGCGATGGATGGGTTGGTCTGGTCGGACGAGAAGGTTGAATTGACAACCGAGTTGCCGCCGAGCATCGCTCCCGTACCGCTAAACCGCTGCATCACCACGGCGCGGCCAACCTGGGTTTCGCGCCAGACCACGACGATGCTGCCGTCTTCGGCCAATGCGATCGAACCGTCACCGGCTGACGATTCCTCTGTGACCTTGATCTGTCCACTGATCGGCAAGCCGCTGCTGTTGTAACGACGGATCTGCACGCCTTCGGAGTTGTCCCAGGTCACCGCGAATGCGCCGGCGGCATTCATCGACACGCCGGCATCGTGCTGGGCCCGCGAGGTGTCGGCGTTGATGAGGAACTCGATGGCATCGATGGCAGTGCCGTCGGCTCCAAAGCGTCTGGCAAAAATGCCGTTGGTGTCGCCCGGTCCGTTGCCTTCCCAGACGATGATGAAGTTGCCGTTGCCGTCGATCGCGACGGTGCTGTTGTACTGGCTGCCGCTGCCGGTCGAATTGGCGCGGAATTCGCCGCCATTCGCGCTGCCATCAGCGTTGTAGCGGCGGGCGTAGACGCTGTACGCCGTGCCATCCTGGTTGGAACTGGTCCACGAGATGACGGAACGCCCGCTGACATCCATCGCGACGGTGGCCCAGATCTGGTCGCCGGCGGTGGTCTGATTGACGAGAAAGGCGTTGCCGAGCGCTGCGCCCGCCTGGTCGAAGCGCTGGCCGTAGACACCCCAACCGGCGCCATCCTGGCTCCTGCTCGACCAGACAACGACATGGTCGCCGTTCGGTGCGATGGCCACAGCGTGGTCGCTGCCGCGGTTGACCATCGCCGTTTCCTGCAAATCGGCCGTCACCGAGTTGACCGGGAGCTCGACAGTGTTCTGCAGCGCCTCGCTGACGTTGCCGACCGTCACGGCAAAAGTCTGGTTGGCACCCTGCAAGCCGTCGCTGGCCCGCACGATGATCTGGTAGACATTGTCAGCACCGGTATCGAGCGGTGCTTCGAAATTCGGCGGCACGACGAAGCTCAACGCGCCGGTGGCGGAATCCACTTTGAAGCGCGTCGCGTCGCTGCCGCCGACGATGCTGTACGACAGGGTGTCGGCATCGGGATCGGTTGCCGACACACTGGTCACCACGCTGGTATTTTCGAACACGTCGACCGCGACGTTGGGTGCCCCGGCATGGCTGCTGATCACCGGTGCGTGGTTGACGATGTCGATGCTCAGGCTGCGGCGAACCGGATCGAGATCGATACCGCCGTTGGCTGTGCCGCCATCGTCGCGAACTTGAAAGCCGATCGATGCATAACTGCTGCCACTGCCGCTGAACACTGGTGAGTAGACCAGCAGACCCGCGTCGAGTTGGGCCACCGTGACTTCCGTCGGCGCACTCACCTGACTGCCCGCCAGACGCAGGCTGCCCGCACTCGGCACCTGCAACAAGACCGACGAGAACGCGTTGCTCTCTCCGCCGGTGTCAGCAAAGCCGAAGTCGGTGCGTTGCAGCGTGCGGCTGCCGTTGCGATCGACCGTCAGCGTCGCGTTGCTGCCGCGCGGCGCGTCGTTGACGTTCGCGACCGCAGCGGTCGGTGCGCTGGTCAGTGCCTCGGCGGTTCCGTGTGCGTCGGTATAACTGACGCGTAGACTGATCGACTTGCCCACATCGGCATCGCCCAGCAACAAGGTCGACGCAGTCGCCCCGCCGATCACCGAGCCGTTGCGTAACCACTGGTAGCTGAAGCTGCCAACGCCATCGTCGTCGGCAATCGCGCTGACGTTGGCGGTGAGGGTTCGGTCCTCGATCGCGCTGCCGCCGATGGTCGGCAAGCCGGTCGGCGCATCGTTGATGTTGAGCACAGCGACGGTCGCAGCGCTGGTGACGCTTTCGGCGGTTCCGTGTCCATCGACAAAACTGACGCGTACCCGGATCGCCTTGCCGACATCGGCATCGCCCAGGACCAAGCTGGTTCCGGTCGCACCGCTGATCGCCGCGCCGTTACGCAACCACTGGTAGTTGAAACTGCCCAGACCATCCAGATCGGCGACGGCGCTGGCATCGACACTCAGCGTTTGATCTTCGAGCGCCGTTCCGGACATCACCGGCAAACCGGTCGGCGCATCGTTGACGTTGACCACCGCAGCGGTCGTCCCGCTGGTCAAGGCTTCGGCGGTGCCTTGGCCATCGACATACGACACCCGAACGCTGATCGAGCTACCCACATCGGCGTTGCCGAGTACCAGCGTCGACGCCGTTGCGCCGGCGATCGAGCCACCGTTGCGCAGCCACTGGTAGCTGAAGCTGCCGAGCCCGTCGGCATCAGCAATCGTCGACGTCTTGGCCGTCAGGGTCTGGTTTTCGATGGCGCTGCCGGTGATGGTCGGCGCACCGGTCGGAACATCGTTGATGTTGACCACCGCAGCCGTCGACACGCTCGTCAAGGCCTCTGCCGTGCCGCCGCCATCGACATAGCTGACACGCACGCTGATCAGCTTGCCGACATCGGCATCGCCGAGTAGCAGCGTGGCGCTGGTCGCGCCAGCGATCGAAGCGCCATTGCGCAACCATTGGTAGCCGAACGTGCCGAGGCCATCGACATCGGCGATCGACGTGGTGTCGACGCCGAGCGTCTGGTCTTCGGTTGTGGTGCCGGTGATCGTCGGCGCTCCGGTCGGCGCATCCTGCACCGGCGTGACCACGATGCGGCTGACTGCGGTGGCCGAACTGAATGCGCTGATGCCGCCGGCGGTGACGATGTTGGCGATGCCGCCAGCGCTGCCGCTGGTGCGGTTCCAGGCGCGCAGGGTCAGCGCGGCCGTGCCGTTCCAGTTGGCGTTGGGCACGAAGCGGACCAGCGTCGACGCATCGGCGGCGAGCAGCCTTGCCGACGCGTCGGTCACCGTACCGACGGCGCGCCAGAGCGCGCCGCCATTGGTCGTGTACTGCCACGCGCCATTGCCGTTGTCGGCACCGACCAGCGCGATGCCGGTGACGGCGCCGACATCGACATCGCTGACCTTGCCGCTGATCAGCGCAGACACCAGCGTGCCGGGGTTGCTCGCCGGGTCTTCCGCGATCGAGCCCAGGTCATTGGCGCCCGTCAGCACCGGTGCGTCGTTGACGTTGACGACGCTCAATGTGAAATCGGACGTCGCATAGGCCGCTTGCGGGTCGGTCGCGGTCACGCGGATCGTGATCGCGCCGACATCGCCATTCGCCGGCGTGCCACTGAAGGTCCGCGTCGTCGCGTCGAACGCCAGCCACGGTGGCAACACGCCGCCGCTTGCCAGCCTGGCGGAGTAGACCAGCACGTCAGCGGCGTCGGCGTCGGTGAAGCTGCCGGCGGGGATCGCCAGGCTGAACGGCACGTCCTCGTTGGTCGACTGGTTCGCAATCGGCGTGTTCGCCACGGGAACGCTGTTGCTCACCGTTCCCGTCACGACGGTGAAGCCGTTCAGGCCGCTGGCCAGACCCGAGGTCGGCAGGTCGCTGCCATCGAACAGCAATTGGCCGGTCGCCGCGGTCGATGCGCCGGTGCCGGTGACCGTCAAGGCGACGATGTCGCCGGCATCCTCGGTCACACCGCCGTAAACGTGCGTTCCGCCATCAATCGCCACCAACACGGTACCGGCGGCCAGCACGCTGTCGTTGAAGGCGGTCGGCGCGGTCAACACGTGCAGCCCGAAGACCTTGTCGCCACCTGGTGCCAGCCCGAGCGCATTGCCGTCGAGCAGCAGCACCACGTTCGCGGTGACGGTATTGGTGGTTCCGGTACTGGTTGCGGTGAAGGTGTAGATGTTGTTGTGGACCGCAGGCGTCGAATGGGCGATAACGAAAGTTCCGGCCGGCAGCAGCGTGCCACCGACGGTCGTCGCGGTCTCGATGAGGGTCAACGCGTGCACGTTGTAGCTGCCACCCGCATCCTTCACGCCATCGTTGAGCAGCATGAAGTACTGGCCCGATGCGTAGTTGCCAGCTGCCGTCGGACGGAACACGACGATGTCCATTCGGTCGGCGATGAACTGCTGCGGTGTGCCGCTGTTCAGCGTGACGGAGCCGTTGCCGGTATCCATCGTCAACAGCAGATCGCCCGGGTTCAGATCGAACCGGGTGTTCGGGCCGGAGTTGTTGCCGACCGAGATCGCCGTCTGCACGTAGTGCATCGCGCGGATCGGCACCGGCGCGGTGAA
>JBDTQC010000012.1:0-20736 GCA_039932405.1 Ideonella sp. | reverse complement strand
ACGTGGGTCCGGCTGCCGTCGGTTGACGACGGCTGCCGGACCGCCCAAAAAGCCGCCCAAGGGCGGCTTTTTTTCGATTGAACTTGCATCGGCGGTCGACAGTCCCACATGCCTAGAATTCTCGATCGCCTTTTCCACGTTCCCGCTTACCCTGGAAAGCTCATGGTTCCCAACCTCATTACCGCACTGACCGGGCCGATCAACGAGCTGGAACAACGCATTCTCGAGTCGCTGCCGGCCATCGAACGCTGGTTCCGCCTCGAGTGGATGGAACACACGCCACCTTTCTATACCTCGGTGGACTTGCGCAACGCCGGATTCAAGCTGGCACCGGTCGAGACCAACCTGTTTCCGGGCTGCTTCAACCTGCTGACCAACGAGATGTTGCCGCTGGCGGTGCAGGCCGCCATGGCGGCGATCGAGAAAATCTGCCCCGAAGCGAAGAACTTGCTGCTGATTCCGGAGCGTCGTACGTCAAACCCGGGTTACCTGATGAATCTGGCGCAGTTGACGCGCATCTTCCACCAGGCCGGGATGAATGTCCGATTGGGGACGACCGACGAACAAATCCAGGCGCCTACCCCGGTCGAATTGCCGGATGGCAGCTCGCTGATGTTGGAGCCGTTGATTCGCACGCGTGGTCGCCTCGGACTGAAAAATTTCGACCCGTGCACCATCCTGCTCAACAGCCAGCTGGCGGACGGCATTCCGAAGGCGCTCGTGTCGATTCACGAACAATATCTGCTGCCGCCGTTGCACGCTGGATGGACGATGCGACGACGCTCGCAGCATCTTCACGCGTACGAGGAAGTAGCCAAGAAATTTGCCAAATTGCTCGGCATGGACCCGTGGCTGATCAACCCGATGTTCACGCGCTGCGACGATGTCGATCTGACGGGCGAGGCGGGGTCTGATCTGCTCGCCAGCAGCGCCGATGCCTTGCTGTCCAAGGTGCGGCGCAAGTACAAGGAATACGGCATTCAGGAAAAGCCCTTCGTGATCGTCAAGGCCCCGGGGGAGGCCGGCGTTTCGGCCGTGATGACGGTGCGTGATGCGAAGGAGATTGCCGAGCTCGGTAACCAGATGCGCAGCCGGCTGAGCGGGCTGCACAGCAGGCGATCGTTGCCGGAAGTGATTCTTCAGGAAGGTGTGCCCACTTACGAGCAGGTCAACGGCTCGGTCGCCGAGCCGGTGGTGTACATGATCGATCGCTACGTGGTCGGCGGGTTCTACCGTGTCCATTCGCAGCGTGGTGCCGACGAGAACCTTGACGAGCCAGGCGCCGACTATGTACCGCTGGCGTTTGCAGAATCGGGCCAGTTCGCGCGGGTTGGTGCGAAACCAGGCGCCAGTGCACCGAACCGGTTCTACATGTATGGCGTGATCGCGCGGCTGGCGATGGTGGCGGCTTCGTACGAACTCGAAGCGACTGACCCCGAGGCGGAAATCTACGAATGAGGGCCAGGAACAAGGTACCAACCCTGCCTCGGCTGTTGTCCAACGGCAACTGATCGGTTCCCGGCGGGCCAACCTGCGCGCCAAGCAGGGGCTTGACCGGTGGCAGGGCGCCACAATGGGCGCTTGATCGATGCGTCGCGGCAGCCAGGCCGTGCAGACCTGTGAAGCCAGCCCCCAGTGGATCGAACCTAGCGGTGCTGACGCTGGGCGCTGTCGGCATCGTCTACGGCGATATCGGCACCTCCCCGCTCTATGCGCTGAAAGAGGTGTTTGCGCATGGGCATGTGCCGTTGACGCCTGGCAATATCTATGGCGTCTTGTCGCTGATCTTCTGGACGCTGACCATCGTTGTCTCGCTGAAATACGTGGTCTTGATCCTGCGAGCGGACAACAACGGTGAAGGCGGTCTGATTGCGATGCTGGCGCTGGCTTCTCAGGCGGTCAAGCACCTGCCGAGGTTACGCCGCATGTTGCTGGTGCTCGGGATATTCGGTACCGCGATCTTCTTTGGCGATGGCGTGATCACACCGGCCATTTCGGTGCTGTCGGCGATCGAGGGCCTCGAGGTTGCCGCCCCCGGTCTGCACGCCTTCATTGTGCCAATCACCTTGGTCGTGTTGACCGGACTGTTCCTGGTGCAGCGCTCAGGCACTGCTCGCGTGGGTCGCCTGTTCGGGCCGATCACCGTCGTCTGGTTTCTGGTCCTGCTGGTGCTGGGTGCTGTTCACATCGGCCGCAACCCGGCCATCCTGTGGGCCATCAGTCCGCACTACGCGTTGTCCTTTCTGGTGCTGCACACCAGCGTGGCCTTCGTAGCGCTGGCCTCGGTCGTGCTCTGCGTCACCGGAGCCGAGGCGCTGTATGCCGACATGGGGCATTTCGGCAAGCGCCCGATTCGCATGGCCTGGTTCGGACTTGTGCTGCCGGCGCTGGTGGTCAACTACTTCGGCCAGGGAGCGATGCTGCTGGCGCACCCGGAGAACGTCAAGAACCCGTTCTACGAAATGGCTCCGAGCTGGGCCGTCTATCCGCTGATCGGGTTGGCGACCTGTGCAACCGTGATTGCTTCGCAGGCGTTGATCACGGCTGCATTCTCGGTCACCAAACAGGCGATCCAGCTTGGTTATCTGCCGCGCCTGCGAATCGCGCACACCTCGGTGAAGGAGACCGGCCAAGTCTATCTGCCGTTCGTCAACTGGAGCCTCTACGTTTGCATCGTGCTGGCGGTTGTCGCATTCGGCTCGAGCAGCAAACTGGCGGGCGCCTATGGCATCGCGGTGACGATCGACATGCTGATCACGACCACCATGACCTTCTTCGTGATTCGCTATGCCTGGAAATATCCATGGTTCCTGTCGCTCGCCGCAACCGGATTTCTGTTCGCAGTCGATTTCACGTTCTTCCTGGCCAACATCGTCAAGGTGCTTGACGGTGGCTGGTTTCCGATCGTCATCGGCACGGTGATGTTCATGCTGATGATGACCTGGAAGCAGGGACGCCGGCTGATGCGCGAGCGCCTGCGCGAAGATGCCATCGATCTCGAGAGCTTCCTCGAGGCGGTGTTCGTCAGCCCGCCGATTCGCGTTCCGGGCACCGCGGTTTTCCTTGTCAGCGACCAGGGCGTGACACCGAACGCGCTGATGCACAACCTCAAGCACAACAAGGTGTTGCATCTGACCAATCTGTTTGTCACGGTCAGACACCATGAGGTGCCGTGGATCGGCTTCGACAAACGCAGCGAAATCCATCCGATGGGCCACGATTGTTGGCAAGTCAGCCTGCATTTCGGATTCAAGAACGACCCCGATGTTCCCGCCGCCTTGAATCTGCTGGGCGGCCGCGGCGTGGCGATCGACCCGATGGACACGAGTTATTTCCTGTCGCGCGATATCGTGATTCCAACTATCGGCAAAGGCATGTCGATTTGGCGCGAGAAGATATTCGCCAGCATGCATCGCAATGCATCCGCCGCTGCCGACTTCCTCAATCTGCCGACCAATCGCGTAGTTGAATTGGGCTCGAAACTTGAAATCTGAAGTGCGCTCGTCGAAGGATCGAGCGTGCGATCCTGAATCGGCCATCGCCAGGACCCTCGACTGGCTTGACAAGGCGGTGATCGGCCTGAACCTGTGCCCGTTCGCGAAGGCCGTGCGGGTTAAGGACTCGATCCGTCTGTTTTGCAGTGCGGCGCGCAATGAAGCCGACTTGTGTGCCGATCTGACCAACGAACT
Organism: Ideonella sp.; assembly: GCA_039932405.1. Classification (GTDB taxonomy): domain Bacteria; phylum Pseudomonadota; class Gammaproteobacteria; order Burkholderiales; family Burkholderiaceae_C; genus Ideonella_A. Next base: position 17,047 of record JBDTQC010000012.1, on the reverse strand, counting down.
CAGGCTTCTGGTGGCCGCCGATCCGCAACAGATCGAGACGACGCTGTTGATCCATCCTCATGTGCTGGGAGAATTTCTCGATTACAACGAGTTTCTCGATCAGGCCGATCGCTGCCTCGACGAACTCGATCTGGTCGGCGAAATCCAGATCGCCAGTTTTCATCCTGACTATCAGTTTGCCGGCACCGCCGCGCAAGCGATCGAGAATCACACCAATCGCTCACCGTTCCCGATGCTGCACCTGCTGCGTGAACGCAGCATCGAACAAGCCTTGGCCACTTTCCCTGATGCGGCACTTATCTACGAACGCAACATCGACACCTTGCGACGGCTCGGTCCTGAGGGTTGGCGTCGGCTGATCGACGCCTGAGCGATTGCGACGCGGCGGCGGCCGATTTGTGCAACAGTGAGGTGTGCTCTCGCACCCGCATCGCTCACATCTTTTGCCACTCCCATTCGAATCATGAAACTCCTGTTCATTGCAGATCCTCTGGAAGGTTTCAACACCGCGAAAGATACGAGCTTCGCGATGATGCGCGAGGCTGCCGTCCGCGGCCATCAGTTGCTGGCATGCCAGTCGGGGGATCTGTTCTGGCAGCGTGGCAGCGCGGTAACCGCCAAAGTGCGTTCGATCCGGCTGAGCGCCGCAGCGGCGTCCTCGCCGGCCGGCCAACGGATCGACCACTGGTTCGACGAGGAGGCTGCTGCAGCTCCGGTCGCGTTGAGTGCCTTCGATGCAGTGCTGATGCGCACCGACCCGCCGTTCGATCTCGAATATCTGTACGCCACACACCTGCTGGGCCAGGCCGAGCGTGAAGGCGCACGCGTCTTCAACAGCGCGCAGGCGCTGCGCGATCACCCGGAAAAGCTGGCCATTCTCGAGTTTGCTGAATTCACCGGCCCGACACTGGTCACGCGAAGCGCGGCGGATATCACGCGGTTCCACGCCGAACACCGCGACATCATCCTGAAGCCGCTTGATGGCATGGGCGGCGCCGGGATCTTCCGCGTCGGTCCGGACGGCCTGAATCTCGGCAGCATCATCGAAACCCTCAATCGCGGGGGTGCCCAATCGGTGATGGTGCAGCGTTACCTGACCGAGATCACCCAGGGCGACAAACGCATTCTGCTGATCGACGGCAAACCGATTCCGCATGTGCTGGCCCGCATCCCGCAGGGCAGCGAAATCCGCGGCAACATGGCGGTTGGCGGCAAGGGTGTCGCGCAGGCGCTGTCGCCGCATGACCGCGAAATCGCAGAACGGATCGGTCCGGTGCTGGCCGCTCGCGGGCTGCTGCTGGTCGGCCTCGACGTGATCGGCGATTGCGTAACCGAAATCAACGTCACCAGCCCGACCGGCTTCCAGGAAATCATGAAGCAGACGGGTTTTGATGTTGCGAAAGTCTTCATCGATTCGCTGGAAGCGGCGATCGGTTCACGAGCGGTCTGAGCCATTGCGCGGGCGGGATCTCGAGCGGCGACCGATAATTGGGGGTTACGCTTTCGAATGTCTTCATGGCCCTGCTCTCACTGTCCAATGCTCAACTCGCCTTCGGCCACGTGCCGCTGCTCGATGGTGCCGGCTTCTCGCTGGAGGGTGGTGAGCGGCTCGGTCTGATCGGCCGCAACGGCGCGGGCAAATCGTCGCTGTTGAAGGTGCTCGCCGGTCTCGAAAAACTCGATGACGGCCTGTTCCAGATGACGCAAGGGCTGCGCATCCGTTATGTCCCGCAAGAGCCCGAGTTCAATGCAGAGCACCGGGTGTTCGACGTGGTCAGCGAAGGTGTGGCAGAAGCCAGGGCGCTTCGGCTGCAATACGAAGAGCATGCCGACGGTGTCGACCTGGATGCGCTGCAGACAAGAATCGAGTCGCTCGATGCCTGGAACTGGGAGCAGCGGGTCGAAACCACACTGGCGCAATTGCACCTCGATGGTGAGCGGCCGGTCGCAGAGTTGAGCGGTGGCATGAAGAAGCGCGTTGCGCTGGCGCGGGCGCTGGTGGCGGTACCCGACATCCTGCTGCTCGACGAACCGACCAATCACCTCGACCTGGATTCGATCGCCTGGCTCGAGGAGTTGCTGCGCGGATTCAAGGGCGCGGTGATGCTGATCACGCACGATCGCGCGTTTCTGGATGCGGTGGCAACCCGTATCGTCGAACTCGACCGCGGCCAGATCCGCAGCTACCCCGGCAACTTCACCGCCTACGAGCGCTTGAAGGAGGAACAACTGGCGTCGGAGGGGCTGGCCAATGCGCGTGCCGACAAGCTGTTGGCGCAGGAGGAGGTCTGGATCCGCAAGGGTGTCGAAGCCCGACGCACCCGCAGCGTGGCGAGGATCGAACGCCTGCAGGTACTTCGTTCACAGCGGCAGGCGCGGCGCGATTCGCTGGGCCAGGTGCGGCTCGAAGTCGACTCCGGCACGCCGAGCGGCAAGATCGTGGCCGAATTGAAAGATGTGGTGATGACGTTCGGCGAAGGCGGTGAGCGCAGAACCATCGTCAATGGTTTCAGTGCGACGATTCTGCGTGGCGACAAGGTCGGTCTGATCGGGCCGAATGGTGCCGGCAAGACGACGCTGCTGAAATTGATCCTCGGGGAGTTGCAACCGACGCAAGGCACGGTTCGACAGGGCGCGCGTCTGGATGTTGCGTATTTCGATCAGATGCGAACCAGCCTGAATCTCGACGCGACACTGGCCGATACGATCAGCCCCGGCAGCGAGTGGGTCGAGTTTGCCGGCCAGCGAAAACACGTGATGAGTTATCTCAACGATTTCCTGTTTTCGCCGGAGCGGGCCAATTCGCCGGTCCGTACCTTGAGTGGCGGCGAGCGTAATCGGGTATTGCTGGCGCGCCTGTTTGCCTTGCCGGCGAATGTCCTGGTGCTCGACGAGCCGACCAACGACCTCGATATCGATACCCTGGAACTGCTCGAAGAATTGCTGCAGAACTATGCCGGCACCGTTTTCCTGGTCAGCCATGATCGGCGCTTTCTGGACAATGTCGTCACCAGTACGATTGCGTGGGAAGGTGATCCGGAATGGGGCGGACAGCCCGGCCAATGGCGCGAATACGAAGGCGGCTACGAGGATTGGATAACCCAGCGCACGCGCGCGCAAGCGATCCGTGAGAAGGCGTCAAGGGAGCAGGGGTCTGCCGGCGAGAAATCCCGAGGCGTGCCGGTCAAGGGGGGCAATGCGAAGGCGGTCGAGGCCGCGGCGGCGCCAGCCAAGCGTGCCAAGCTGAGCTACAAGGAGCAGCGCGAACTTGACGAGTTGCCCGGCCGCATCGAAGCGTTGGAAACCGAGCAGGCAACGCTTGCGGCGGTGCTTGCCGATCCTGCCATCTATGTCTCGGATGCTCCGCAGGCTGAGCGTGCGCAACTGCGCTGCGCGCAGATCGAAGAGCAGTTGCTGGTCGCACTCGAGCGCTGGGAAGCGCTCGGTAACCGCAAATGATGCTCAGTGGGTTCCGTCGGAATCTGTCTTGGCGGCGCTAAAAGCCGCAGCCTCGGCAGACTGTCCGTTCAGTGTGCGCGACGTCGCGCGGCTGAGGGTGCGCCGCCGCCTTGACGCTCGATGTGACGGAACGTGATGCGACCTTTGCTCAGGTCGTAAGGCGACATTTCGAGTGAAACGGCGTCTCCGGCAAGAATCCGGATGTGGTGCTTCTTCATGCGGCCCGAGGTATAGGCGACCAATTGGTGGCCGTTTTCGAGCGTGACGCGAAATCGTGAATCTGGCAGCACCTCGGTAACGGTGCCTTGCATTTCAATCAGTTCTTCTTTGGCCAAATGGGGCTCCTGGGCTGACGCGCAGCGGAAAAGCCGTCGCTCGACAGCCGGGCATTATATCTGAGGGGCCGAAAAACGCACGAAGGCCCATCGATTGCTGCCCGGCACCCCGTCGCATTCAATCCCCACGCAGACGGTTTCGCGCGACTTCCAGTGCCTTCCAGAAGCGGGCGTCCTGCGTGCTGGCGAAATTGATCCGCATCAGACTGGTCGGCCGTGGTGTGGCATGAAACAGGCTGCCTGGGGCCAGCAGCCAGCCTTCTTCCAGCATGTCGCGCGCCAATCGGTCGGTGTCGATGCCGACATCGATCCAGCCGAACAGGCCACGCGGTGCGGCTGCGAAGCCGCAATCGTGCGCCTCGGCCAGACGCACGCTGCGCGACCGGGCCGCATCGAGCTTGTGCGCCACGCGTTCGGCATGCCGGCGTAACTGGCCCGACTCCAGGCAATGGGCAAGCGCCAGTTCGGTGATGCCGGGCGTCGTCAGCGTGCTCAACAGCTTGGTGTCGACGAAACGCTCGACCAACCGCGGCGGGGCTGCGATATAGCCAACTCGAAAATTGGGCGCCAGGATCTTCGAGAAACCACCCACGTGGATGGTTCGCTCGAGCGCGTCCAGTGCGGCCAGACGGGGCAGATGAGCAGGTGCCAGGTGGGCATAACTGTCGTCTTCGAGGATGAGCAGCGAATGGCGCTGGGCCAGTTGCAGCAGGCGGTGCGCACTCTGCAGCGACAACGAACCGCCGGTCGGGTTGTGCAGCACCGACACGGTGACATACAGACGCGGCCGTTGCTCCAGCGTCTGTGCCTCGATGATCTGCTCCATCACCGCCAGGTCGGGTCCGTCGTCGCGGCGTGGTACTGCCAGCACGCGCAGGCCCAATGCCGCCAGGCGCGCGTATTCGACCGACCAGCCCGGCTCGTCGACCAGCACCGAGTCGCCGGCGCGCAGCAGCGTCCGGGTCACGACGTCGAGCCCATGCGTGGCACCGATCGTGGTGACGATCTGGTCGGCCTGCGCCGGGATGCCGCGTTCGGCGAGCAGATTGACCAGCGCTCGGCGCAGATGGGCGTCACCAGCCGGCTCGCCATATTGCAATTGATTGCCCGATGACGAAAGCGTGCTGCAAGCCTTCTTGACGGCCCCGGCCAGCATCCCCGGATCGAGCCAGTCGACCGGCAAGGTGCCCAGGCCGGGCATCGGCCGATCGCCCGGCGCCTGGAACATGCCGCGCATCAGCGTGGTCGCGCTGATCGGGAGCTGCAGGCGCGCAGATCGACGCTCGCCCAGCGGTTCGGGCACCGAATCGGCGTGCTGCGCGGCCGCTGTCTGCCGCACGAAAAAGCCGCGCTGCCGGTGCGCCTCGACCAAACCCTGGCCGAGCAACTTGTCATAGGCCGCGACCACGGTGCTGGGGCTGACCTGGTGGCGCTGCGCGCAATCGCGGATCGACGGCAGCCGGCTTCCAGGCGCCAGCAGCCGTTGCCGGATCCGCTCGGCGTAACGGACGGCGAGCTGCTCCGCAAGACCTTCGTTCGAATCGCGCGACAGGGCGGGCAGGGAGACGGGCGTGGCGCTCATTGTGTGTTGGAAATTTCGACGATACAGTTCGTCGACTGTACCCAAAAAGTGTAATGGTTCTGTACTGATCCCAGGATTAGACTGGCAGCCATGAGCCGCCCCGCAGCCGTCACCATCATTGAGGCCGCCACCACCGAAGGTGCGGCCGAGCTTGCGAAACGTCGGGAGAATCGCGGCCTCCAGCTCGGCCTGCTGGGTGTCCTGATTTTCGCGATGACCTTGCCGATGACGCGCCTGGCGGTCGGGCCCAGCGATGCGCCCCAACTGCAGCCCTTGTTCGTGACAGCAGGACGAGCGGCGATTGCCGGCCTGTTGAGCATCTGCTGGCTGTTGCTGACCCGGGCGCCTCGGCTGGAACGACGCCATTGGCCAGCATTGGCCGTCAGCGCTGCATGCACCGTGATCGGTTTCCCGCTGTTTCTGGGTTTTGCGCTTCGCGAGGTCGATGCGATGCACGCCGCAGTCGTCACCGGCGTCTTGCCGCTGGCCACCGCGGTGGCGGCGGCGATCCATCTGCGCCAACGTCCGAGTGCCGGTTTCTGGGCGTGTGCGATTCTCGGTTGCGCGATCGTCCTTGGCTTCGCTGCCATGCAAGGCGCTGGACACTTGTCGGCTGCCGATGTGCTGTTGCTGCTGGCAGTGGTCAGTGCGTCGATCGGCTACGTGGCGGGTGGCAAAGTGTCGGCCAGCGTGCCGGCCGAACAGGTCATCGGCTGGGTGCTGGTGGCCAGCCTGCCGCTCACCGCACCGGTGATGATCGCCAACTGGCCCGCGCAACCGGTGAGTGCCTCGGCCTGGGGCGGATTTGCCTACGTGACCGTCTTCTCGATGTGGCTCGGATTTTTTGCCTGGTACCGAGGCCTCGCACTGGGCGGCACGCTGCGGGTCAGCCAGGTGCAACTGGTCCAGCCCTTCGCGGCATTGCTATTCGCCGTCCCCATACTTGGCGAGCAACTCGACATGGCAACTGTCGGCAGCGCGCTGGCGGTCATTGCAACCGTATTCGTCGGCAGACGGATGGCGGTGGGTCGACCTGCGGCTGAGGTGCCGCCACACAATTCAAGAGGCTGAACGATGCTGAATCAGACCAACTCACCGATCCGCTTGGCGCGCCGCGCTGCGCAGATGAACCCTTCTGCGATTCGCGAAATCCTGAAGCTCACCGAGCGGCCGGGCGTGATCTCGCTGGCTGGCGGGCTGCCGGCGCCTGAAGGATTTCCGGTCGAAGCACTGCGCGAAGCCACCGAGCGGGTGATGCGCGAGTCGCCTCGCGAGGCCTTGCAATATGCAGCCAGCGAAGGCCATGGTCCGCTGCGCGAGTGGCTTGTCGAGCATCTGCGCGCTCGCGGTCTGGCGACCGACGCTGCGCAGATCCTGATTACCACCGGCTCGCAACAGGCGCTCGATCTGGTGGGCAAGGTACTGCTGGATCCGGGCAGCCGCGTGGCAGTCGAATCGCCCACCTACCTTGGTGCGTTGCAGGCGTTTGCGCCGGCCGAACCGTCATTCGCTGAGGTGCCCCGGGATGCGGAGGGACCGATGCCCGAACGATTGGGCGAAGTGGGCGATGCGCGCTTTTTCTACATCCAGCCCAACTTCCAGAACCCCGGCGGGCATTGCATCGGAGAGGCGCGGCGTGCCGCGCTGGTCGAGGCGGCGCAGTCGCACCGGCTGCCGCTGGTCGAAGACAACCCGTACGGAGAACTCTGGTTCGAAGAGCCGCCACCGCAACCGATGGCGGGTCGATGGCCAGAGGGCAGCATCTATCTCGGCTCATTTTCGAAAGTGCTGGCGCCGGGGCTGCGCGTGGGTTATCTGGTTGCGCCGGCCGGCGTCTACGCCAAATTGTTGCAGGCCAAGCAGGCCGCCGATCTGCATACGCCGAGTCTGAACCAGCGCATCGTTTTCGAAGCCGTCAGGAATGGGCTCCTCGATCGCCATCTGCCGGCGGTGCGTGCGGCCTATCGCCTGCGCCGCGATGCAATGCAGGCGGCCTTGCAATACCACCTGCCTGCCGGGTGCAAGTGGGTTCGTCCGAGCGGCGGCATGTTTTTCTGGGTCGAACTGCCGCCTGATCAGGATGCAGGGGCGATGCTGGCCAAGGCTGTCGAACGCGGTGTTGCTTATGTCCCGGGAGCGGCCTTCTATTTCGAGCAGCCGAACAAAAACACCTTGCGCCTGAGCTTCGCCACCGTATCACCCGAGCAGATCGCCACCGGCGTTGCGATCCTCGCCGATCTGCTGCGCGAGGAGATCACCAGCTCATCCGGCTGTTTGCCGCAAACCGCATGATCACGCGACGCTTTTTTCAAGTCGATGTCTTTGCCGACCAGGCGCTGGCCGGCAATCCACTGGCCGTTGTTGTCGATGCCGACGGCTTGAGCGACGACCAGATGGCGGCATTTGCACGCTGGACCAATCTGAGCGAGACGACTTTCCTGCTGCCACCGACAGCCGCCGGGGCCGATTACCGTGTGCGCATCTTCACGCCCGGCGGCGAGTTGCCATTCGCCGGCCATCCGACGCTTGGCAGTTGTCACGTCTGGCTGGCCAACGGCGGTCGGCCCGCCAACGAAATGCTTGTGCAGCAATGTGCAGTGGGGACGGTGCGGATCAGGCGCAGTGGATCTCGGTTGGCTTTCGAGGCACCACCGCTGCTGCGTACCGGCCCGCTGGCGCCTGAACTGCTGACACGGATTGCCGGTGGACTCGGCTTGAAAAGCGACGCGATTCGGGCCTCCCAATGGGTCGACAACGGCCCCGGCTGGGTGGCGGTGATGATCGACGATCGCGAGCAGCTGCTGACGATTCGTCCGGACCATGCGGCGCTGGCCGGTCTCAAGCTCGGCGTTGTTGCGCCTTGGCCGGGCGGCCTGGCACAGTTCGAGGTGCGCGCCTTCGTGTGCGCTCCGCCTGGCTACGAGGATCCGGTGACCGGCAGTCTCAACGCCAGTCTGGCGCAGTGGATGATGAGTGCCGGGTTGGCGCCATCCCGCTATGTTGCGAGCCAGGGTACTGCCATGGGACGTGGCGGTCGCGTCCACGTCGAGCGCGATGGCGATTCGATCTGGGTAGGAGGCGACGTGACGCCCATGATCGAGGGGGTGGTCCGACTGTGAGCGCTGACGAGCAGGCCATGCTGGCATCGCCGAGTTGTCGTCTCGACCATCTGGTAGTGGCTGCCGATAACCTTGAGCAGGGCGCATCATGGTGTCTCGAGACCCTGGGTGTGGTGCCGCTGGCCGGTGGACGCCATCCGCTGATGGCCACTCACAACCGGCTGCTGAAACTCGATGGCGAGGCGTGGCCGGACGCCTATCTTGAAATCATCGCAATCGATCCGTTGGCTGCACATGCGCCGGCAGCAGGGCGGTCGCGTTGGTTCGGGCTGGACGATCCGAAGCAACGTCGGCTGATCGGCAACACGCCAAGCCTGGTGCATTTCGTTGCGCGGTCGAACGATCTGATGCGCGCCCATCGGGACCTGAAGCAGCTCGGAGAAGATGTCGGAGAAATTGTGCCGGCGTCGCGGCCGACGCCTGATGGCGAGCTGCGCTGGAAAATCACCGTGCGTGCCGACGGCAGGCCGCAGTACCACGGCGCCTTGCCAACACTGATCGAGTGGCAGGGCATGCACCCTGCCACGAAAATGGCGAGCAGCGGGGTCGCGCTGCTGGCAGTCAAGGCGCGTTCTGCAAGGCCGTTGGAATTGCAGCGCGCCTGGTCTGCCGTCGGACTGAATTCAGTGCAGCTCGAATTCGACGCCCTCGAACCCGCTCTCGAGGTGGTGCTTCAGACACCACTCGGCGTCGTGACGCTGCGCGGTGGATTTGACTGAAATCCGCTTGCGGCGTCAGCGGCAATCCGTTCAGCCGCGCAAACGCCAGGCACGCCCGAGGGCTTGCCAGGATGCTGCATCCTCGCTGTCGTCGTCGCTGACAGTGGCCGCATAGCGACGCACCACCACCCAGGCAATGCCCAGCAGCAATCCGGCCGCTGCGCCACCAGCCACCCACAACATGCGCGGCGGGAACGAACGATAGTCGGGCGGCACGGCCTTGTCGACCTGCTGCAGCACCTGGCCCTCTTTGGCTTCGTCGAGGCGCGCAATCTCGTATTGCCGGACCATGCTTTCAAGCAGGGTTTCCTGCAGCTTCAACTCGCGGCGGGCACGGATGTAGTCAATGGCGGCTTCCGGCAAGCGTCCGACCGGGATGTCGAGTGCATTTTCGGAATCGCCCTTCGCGCGCCGCGATTCAAGCCGCGACAACTCGCTGCGCAAGCCGGCCAGCTCCGAATTCAGGCGCATCACCTCCGGGTTCTGTTCGGTGGCACCGGTCTTCAGAACCCGCAACTGGACCTCGCGCTCCGAGATCAGGGCACGCAATTGCGCCGCCCCGCCGATCAGCGCCTCGGCCTGCTTGTCGAGGACAATTACCCCGGATCGTTCCTGCACCTTGCGCAGGTCCTGTTCGGCGGTGACCAGCTTTTCCTTGACTGACTGCAGCTGCTGCTCGAAGAAGACGCGGCGCTGCTGCGCTTCGCTGACGGCCAGCTTGTCGAGCACCTTGGCAATTTCGGCGACATGGGCATTGGCCAGGTCGGCGGCGAACTTGGGGTCGCGATCCGTGACCTGCAGTGTGATCACGCCGCTTTTCTTGTCGGGTGTGACGGCGATGTAATTGCCGATCCGTTTGCGCAGATGTTCGTAACTGCGGTAGTCGTAGCGATCTTGAAGCTTGAAGCGTTGATCGAGTGAACGCAAGACCGTGTCGCTGGTCAGCAGCGCCACATACAACTCGTCGGGTGTCTTGGCCGCTACGCCGGCCAATCCGCCCAGTGCGCCAAGCGAAGCCAGCGCGGATGCCGAACTGCTTTGCTGCTGAGCGCCCGGCGGCAGCAAAGTGGTACGCGCCGTATAGCTCGGTGGCCAAAGGAAGGCGAAGGCGACGGCTATGGCAGTCGCCAACAGCGTCAACACGGCCAGCAGTCCCTTGCTCTCGCCGAGCCAGGTCATGATCTCGAGCATGCTGGTCTGCTCGGTGTCGTCCTCGTCGTCGAACTCTGCAGACGAGGTTCGGTCGTTCATGGGCGAGGCGGGCGGCATCATTTGCTGAGGGTCTGGATCGCCGCTGCGCCAAGACCGAACTGCGCGAAGATCTGCGAGAAGTCCTTCAAATTGCGCACGAACGCACGGCCCCAGGTTTCGAAATCAAGCTGGTTCGGTACGAAAATCGCATCGCCCGGATAAAGCGGCAGCGATTGAAGGCCGCCATAACCGAACAATCCTTTCGAATCGTTGGCATGGGTCACGGTGCCGTCGGCGCGCAGGATGAACATTGCCGACGGCTCGGCTGCTTCGTCGAGGCCGGCCAGCTTCACGTAGTCGCCAGCGGTGCGGCCCGGTCGCCACAGGAAGGCATTCGTGTTGACCACGGCGCCGGCCACGGTCACGAAACCTGGCCGTGGCGGAATGACGATGCGGTCCGCGTGGTCGAGCGGCAGTTCAGGCAGCGCGTCGATCGTCGTCGAATTCGGTGTCAACTCCAGCGCGATCCGGCCATTCGGCTTGACCTGCGACAGGCGCGCCAATTGAGCCTGAGTGGCTGCCGCGCTGACATTGCCGATGGCAGGGTCGTCGCGTCGATTGGCTGCATCCCGGGCCGTCTGCGTGGCCGACAGGGCTTGCAAGCGGGCGATGGCCTGCTTGAGGTTTTCGGTCTGGCGCAGCCGGGTGTCTTCGCGGCTGAACTCGAGGCCGTACAGATAGGCCTGTGGGGTCAATCCGCCGGCGCGGCGGAGAATTTGCCGCAGGGTTTCGCCGGCGGTCAGCTGGTAGACGCCAGGCGCCCCGACTTCACCCTCGATCGAGACCAGTCGGGTCTGCCTGCCGACTGGCACCCGAATGTCCTTCTGGCTATAGACCGTGACCACGTCGCCAGGCAACAGTTCAATGTTGTTCTGCGGATCGCCCTGCAAGACGGCCTTTCCGAGGTTGAACGAGATGACCTGCGTCGTCAGATCGACCTTGTTGAGCCGCTCGACGACGGCATAGTCCCAGTTCAACTCCTCGAACAGCGCCGCCGGTGATTTTTTGGCCAGCTCGGTGGCAGCAAGATCGCGCGAGCGTTCGCCGCTTCGGGATTGACGTGGCAGGTTTCGTTCGCTGGAAGAGTCGGCGCCGCGGCGCAGCCGGATCAGCTCCTGATCCCGATCCCGCTCGCCGGCTCCGGCTCCGGCTCCGGCTGCACCCTGCGCGCCATCGAGATCTCGATTTCTATCGAAGAATTCGTCCTCGAGCACCTGCACCAGCAAGTTCTTGCGACGGTAGAAGTCAGGTGTGATCAGCGCATCCCGATCCGGTATCAGGTCACGGATCCGCATGCCTGGCGTGTAGGGATAGCGCAGCGGCTGCGCGACGTGACCTTTCAGCGTGACCGCGTTCGCAAACTGGGGCGAAATTGCCAGCAGAGTCAGGATGTCGCCATCCTGCAGTTGCTTGCGCATGCCGCTCGGGTCGAGCTGGAAGGCCTCGACGAAGCGCGCCGCCGTGGCCTGAGTTGTTGGATCGATCCGTTCCAGCTGCGCCCGGTTCGGATTGGCCAGTACCGATGCCCCGCCCGAGTACCGCAGGATGTCGGCTACCGATTCGCCGCTGCTGCGCAATTCGAATATGGCCGGCGTGTCGGTCGCGCCAGTGAGCGCCACGCGTGGCCCGGCGCTGTGAAACACCACCACGTCTGCGGCGGCCAATTGGATGTCGCGCGACTTGTCGCCGGTAACCAGAAAATCGTAGATATCGATTTCCGAAATGACCTTGCCGCCGCGGCGCAGGCTGAGCTTGCGCATCGAACCGTTGGAGGCCGGGCCTCCGGCAGCCACCACGGCCGACAACAGCGTCGACTGGCTCGGCAAGGTATAGACGCCCGGGCGCTGCGCAGGCCCGACGACGAATACCTTGACCGAACGCAGTTGGCCGAGGCTGGCGCTCAGGCTGAAGTTGGTGAACAGGCGGCCCAGTTGCGCGCGCAGGTGAGCCTCCAGGTCGGCCGCTCGAACGCCGGCCACGTTGAAACTGCCGACTTTGGGCAAATTCAGCTGGCCGTTGCGATCGACCTTGCTGCGGTAGTCGACATCGATCGATCCCCACGCGCGCAGGACGATTTCGTCGCCCGGACTGACGATGTAATCAGCTGAAACCGGCACGTTGTCGGCCGAAACCTCGGCATCGGCACTGTCTGCAAAGAAGCGACTGCCAAATGGTCGCAGCAGGCGGCCAGTTGCCAGCTCGACGAATTTCTGGAACTCGGTGGGCGGTGGCGGCGGGGATTGTCTGCGCCGGTCCTGATCCTTGTCGAGATCGTCCGCAAAGCGAGGGTCGATTGACTGCTCATTGCGCCGGATTCGCTCGTCATCTTGCTGGCGCAGGCGGTCGGTCTCGCGCGGCAAAGCCTCACGGCTGCGCGTGCGATCGGGTTGTGCGCGCTGCGCCCGGTCGTTCGAACCATACGTGGGGGTGTTGAAAATGCCGCCGGCCGACATCTGGGCCGAGGCTGAAAAGTGGAACACCCCCGCGCTGAGCAGCAGCAAACCTGCAATGGCATGGCGGACGGCGGGCATTGAAACGTGCATCTTCGAAATCGGCGCAGCAAGCGCAGGAAAATCAGGGTGCGGCGGCTCGAATCGGCTGACGCGCGATCCCGCCTTGGGCAACATACTCGAGACGCACAGACGTGCGCCTTCAAGTCAGGCCCATGTTGTTGCGCGCCGCAATGGTACCGGAAGCGGACTGCCCGCCAGCGCAATGCGCTGCGAAGACCCGACTGGAGTCAGACCGTTCGGCTGGCGCAGCGGCTTGGCGAAAAGGCCGATCGACTGCCAAGCAGGCGTCGAGGCTTGTACAGAATGCCGCCCTGCCGTTATCGTGCACTCCCATGGAGGATCGAATCGCTTCACCGATCGCAGGCGGCGCGACACCGTCGGGCGCCGACTGCACAGCCTCGTGCGCTGCCTTCGCTATCCTGTGGATCGGCCAATCCTGGTCGCGAGTTTTCGAGGAGGCTTGACGCGTGCCGGTGGCTGATACACCCAATCCCCCGGATCCGTCAGATCCTTCAGATCCTCACGATGCGACCGGATCGCAGCGGCCGCACATCGATCTGGTCCATCCTGCGAGCCCCGAACTGCTCGACGAGTGCGGGCTGGTTTTCCGTGAATACGCCGGAAGCCTCGGTGTCGACCTGTGTTTCCAGGATTTTGATGTCGAACTGGCCGCGCTGCCTGGTGACTATCGACATCCGCGCGGTCAGTTGTTGCTGGCGATCATCGAAGGAGCCGTTGCCGGCTGCGGGGCATTTCGGCCGTTGGCGGATTGCGATTACCCGAATGCGTGCGAAATGAAGCGGCTGTATGTGCGTCCGGCATTTCGCGGTTTCGGTATCGGTCGTCTGCTGGTGCAGGCATTGATCGACGACGCAACGCGGGCAGGCTATTCTTCGGTGCTGCTGGATACGCTGGACGAGATGGAGTCCGCTCGTGGTCTGTACGCCTCGTTCGGATTCGAGGAAATTCCGCCCTACTACTTCAACCCGATTGCGGGCGCCCATTACTTGAAAGCCGAACTTGGCTGATTCCATGACCATTGACCAGACACTTGTCGACAGGGCTGCCGGCAGATTCGAACTTCATGCCGGGGCGCTGCGGCTAGCGCTGCGGGCCGATCTGGGGGCCAGTGTCGCCGGGCTGTGGCACGGCGAAACCCCAGTTCTGCGTTCCGTCGACCCCGGCGAGCTCGACGATGCCGCGCAGGCCGCGTGTTTTCCGCTGTTGCCGTATGCCAACCGCCTTGGTCATGGCCGCTTCCGGTTCAAGGGTCGTGATCATTCGATTTCGCCCAATCTGCAAGGCGAGCCGCACGCGATTCACGGCGTCGGCTGGCGTCGTGCATGGACCATCGATTCGCACACGGCGCAAGATGCAGTGATGCGGCTGAGCCACCAGCCCGATGCCGACTGGCCGTATGCCTTCGAGGCGATCGAGCATGTCAATCTGACGCCGAATGCACTGGGCGTTCAACTGATTCTCACCAACACCGATTCGCAGCCTCAGCCGGTCGGCCTGGGCTGGTGGGTGCGCTTTCCGAAGCGCGCGCGCAGCCGCCTGCATATCGAAACGGGCCAGCGCTGGGAGGCCGACGTGACCGGCCTGCCGATTCGCAAGGTCAATCAACCCGGCATCGACGGCGATGTCTCACACCTCGATTTCGACAACGCCTTCGAGGGCTGGAGCGGGCCGGCCCGGATCCGTGATGAACGGTTCTCGATGCAGCTGCGCGCGAGCACCTCCTACCTCGTTCTGCAAAGCCATCCTGACGAAGACGAGTTCGCCATCGCGCCGTGCAGCCATGTGCCGAATGCGATTCACATGGCAGACCCGACTGCGTATGGGCTACGCAGTCTGCAGCCCGGTGAGAGCTGCGAGATGTCGATGTCGATCGAGATTGCGGTGTTGTGATGCGTGACGCGGATCCCGGGATCCGGCTAGTCGTGGCTGATCCTTGCCAGGTTGGCGAATCGCCGATGTGGCACCCGCACGAGCACGTGCTCTACTGGTGCGACATTCCGGCTTGCCACCTGCACCGTCTTGACCCGCGCACCATGGCCACGCAGCGTTGGGATTTCGAGACCGACGTCTCCTGTTGCGCGCCGACGCTCGGCCCCGATCTGCTGCTGGCGATGCGCGACGGCATCTGGCGTTTCGATCCTGCCAGTTCGCAGAGAGAGCGAGTTGCAGGACCGCCCTATGACATGGCTGTCGAGCGCTTCAACGACGGCAAGTGCGATCCGCACGGACGCTTCTGGATCGGCACCATCTACGAGCCACGGCGCCCGCCGCTGGCTGCGATCTACTGCCTCGAAAACGCCCATCTCGAACGCCGAGTCGAGGGCATCACGGTGTCCAACGGATTGGCATGGAGTCCGGATGGACGCACCATGTATTGCAGCGATACAACCGCACACCGGATTGATTGCTTCGACTTCGATCGGCAAACCGGCGCGCTGTCCGCACGACGCGTATTCGCGCAATTTCCCTTGCGCCAGGAAGGACAGAAGCTGGACGACTACGGTGGGCGGCCAGATGGCGCTGCCGTCGACGCGGCGGGTTGTTACTGGGCCGCCATGTTCGAAGGCGCTCGGGTGCTGCGCTTGTCGCCAAGCGGGGAAGTTTTGCGCGAAGTGCGCTTGCCTGTGCAGTGTCCGACGATGGTCTGTTTCGGCGGCGGCGATCTGCACACGTTGTACATCACAACCGCAAGTCATGGCCGGCCGCCGGAGGAGCTTGAGGCTCAACCATGGGCCGGTTGTGTGTTGAGTTTGCGTGTCGACGTTCCAGGCTTGCCAGCCGATCTTTTCGCGCTTTGATGGCAGCGCCCGGGGTTCCCACGTGCTCCGTATTTGGGGGTGGGGCGGGTTTACACGTATAATTCCGAGGCTTTGCTGCAGGCGAAAGAGGCTCGGCTGTACGGTGCCCTGTTTGGATTGATTCGCTCGCGGATCCGCCGACCTTGCCTACTGCCCGAATTAGATGTCATTTGACGATACGGCTGACGAGCGACCGTTCAAGGTTCTGAGTGCCCAGGAGGCGCGCCAGTTCCGTGACGAGCTGAAGATGGTTTCGCCGTGGCGGGTGGTCGGTGTGCAGTTTGGTGTGGGCTTGCTCTGCGTCGCGGTTGCGTGGATCTGGTCTGGCGAGCAGTCGGTTGCCTGGTCTGCACTTTACGGTGCGTTGGCAACCATCGTGCCGAGTGCCTTGCTGGCGCGCGGGATGACGCGATGGGCCTCTTCGGCAGTTTCGGCTGCAGCCAGGTTCATGGTGTGGGAAATGTTGAAGATTGGTGTGGCGATCGCGATGTTGGTGATCGCCTCTCGGGTGGTGCCGCAGCTCAGTTGGCCAGCGTTGTTGCTGACCATGGTGGTGTGCATCAAGGTGAACTGGTTCGCGCTGTTATGGCGCGGGCGTTGAAGATTTCTGGACTCAGGACCAAGAATGGCAATCGAAGGCCACGCACAGACCGCAGGTGAATATGTCATCCATCATCTGCATCACCTGCAAACCGGCAAGCAGCATTCGGTGGTCGATTTTTCGATCATCAACATCGATTCCGTCATCTTTTCAGTCTTGGTCGGCGCGCTGGGCTGTTGGGTGCTGTGGCTTGCCGCGCGCAAGGCGACGTCGGGCGTTCCAGGCCGCTTTCAAGCCGCCGTCGAAGTGCTGGTCGAAATGGTCGATAGCCAGGCCAAGGGCATCATCCACAACGCTCACAGCCGCAAGCTTGTTGCCCCGCTGGCGCTGACGGTCTTCATCTGGATCTTCCTGCTCAACGCGATGGATCTGTTGCCGGTCGATCTGTTGCCGGTGATTGGCGAGAAGGTCTTCAACGTGCCGTATCTGCGGGTGGTGCCGACGGCCGACTTGTCGATCACGATGGCGCTGTCGATCGGTGTGCTGCTCATCAGCCTGTTCTACAACATCAAGATCAAGGGCGCAGGCGGCTGGATTCATGAACTGTTCACAGCGCCGTTCGGCGACAAGTGGTTCCTGTATCCCGTCAATTTTGCGATGCAGATCATCGAATTCGTCGCCAAGACGGTTTCGCACGGCATGCGACTGT